>JAUYQP010000010.1 GCA_030697205.1 Mycobacteriales bacterium | reverse complement strand
CCACTGCGCCCCCGCGCACGCCCCCGCCTTCCCCCGGCCGAGTGGGTGGCTTCCCGCGGCGTGCCCCGGGCCGACCCGCCGAGGAAAGCCACCCAATCCCGGGGGCGGGGCGGGGCGGGGCGGGGCGGGGGCGGGGCGGGGGCGGGGGCGGCTGGGGCCGTCAGAGGCGGGTGGTCTCGATCCGGAAGCCGGCGGTGCGCAGGCGGTCCGCGAGGCGCACGCCGATGCCCGACGCGGGGGTCAGCACGCCGGCGGCGTCCGGCAGCTCGTCGAGCCCGAGGGCCAGCACGGCCTCGCCCAGCATCACGGCGGTCGCCGCGTAGCCCGGGTCGCCCTTCGCCGCGATCGTCGTCCGGTACGACGCACCGCCGGTGGTCAGAGCGGTCGTCTCGGTGCGGAAGTGGCCCTTCTCGCGGGCCGACTCGCTCGGTCCCTCACCCGGCGCGGGAAGGACCCGGTCCAGCAGCGCGCGGGTCGGCGGCACCGCCATCCCCGCGGCCAGTGCGCCGACACCGCCGGCGACACCGGCGGCGAGCAGCGGTCCGGCGGGGGAGCGGCCGACGCTCATCACCTCGCGGTAGCGGAACGCCTTGCCGAAGGGCCGGGCCAGCAGCTCGTTGCTGCGCCGCACGATGCGGGTGTTGAAGGGCGCCATGACGAAGGGCGCGATCCAGCGGCCGTCGTAGCGGGCGGTGAGGAAGCCGTCGCGCGGCTGCGGCTCGTGCTCGGCCGAGCGGTCCGCGGCCAGGGCGTGCGGGTCGGTCATCAGCCGGCGAGCAGAAGGGTCGCGCTTCATCTCGTCGACCATGCCCCGCAGCGAGTCGAGCGTCCCGCCGCTGACGCCGCCACGCATCGCGGCGACCAGCATCGTGGTGTCGGTGAGCTCTCCCTCGCCGTCGGCCGAAGCGGCCTCGGCGCACAGCAGGACCCCGAGGTCGGAGGGGATGGAGTCGAAGCCGCAGGCGTTGACGATGCGGGCACCCGAGCGGAGCGCACGGTCATGCAGGCGGTCGATGCAGTCGCGGACGAAGAGCACCTCGCCGGTGAGATCGGCGTAGTGGGTGCCGGCGTCCGCGCATGCCTCGGCCAGCGGCTTGCCGTACTTGAGGTAGGGCCCGACCGTCGTCGCGACCGCCGTCGTCGAGGCAGCCAGGGCAGCGACGTCGGCCACCGAGGACGAGTCGGCCACCACGAGCGGCCACTCGTGCGCGCGGACCGGCAGGGTCCCGCGGACCTGCTCGAGCTTGTCGCGCGACCGCCCGGCCAGGGCGATCCGCGCATCAGCCGGGGCCGCCATGGCGAGGTAGGCGGCCGTGAGCCGTCCGACGAACCCGGTGGCACCGAAGACGACCACGTCGTACGGCCTGTCAGTCATCTCCCGACGCTCTCACACGGCGTCGAGGTAGACCCACCGGCCGTCGTGGCGGCTGAAGCGGCTCGTCTCGCGGACCGCACCCGGCGTGCCGTGCAGCTCGTAGCGGGCGACGAAGGAGACGGTCCCCTCGACGTCGAGCAACCCGCCGCGCGTGCACTCGAGCACGATCAGGCGCTGCCACTCCTGCCCAGGGTCGAGCTCGAGGCTGCGCGGGCGGGTGCTCGGGTGCCAGGACCGCAGGAGGTACGCCGCATCCGCCACCGCGAAGGCGCTGTAGCGCGAGCGCATCAGCAGCTCGGCGGTGGGCGCCGGAGCTCCGCCGTGGACGCGGCCGCAGCAGTCGTCGAGAAGGGCCGGCAGGCCGCAGGGGCACGGGCTCACAGCCAGTAGTCCCCGCCGATGCCCTCGATGAGCCGGTCGAGCGCGCCCTCGGGCCACGGCGACGGCTCGGGCTCGAGGCCGGTGCGGCGGCGGCGGGGCTTGGGCTCGCTGGGGAACAGCGCGACCGAGGCCTCGCGCGCGGCCTCTGTGACGAGCGGCGCCAGTCGCTCGAAGCGGACCTGCCGCGCGTCGCCGCTGACCGACAGCGCGCCGATCGCGCGGCCGGTCCCGCGCAGCGGAGCAGCGACGGTGCTCACCCCCGCCCAGGCCTCCTCGCGGTCCCAGGCGACCCCGCCGCGCTGGCGCACCAGCGCGAGCTCGCGGCGCAGCATCTCGAGCGAGGTGAGGGTCCGGGGGGTGCGCGAGGGCAGCCGCTCGCGGTACATCGCGTCGACCTGCCGGCTGTCGGTCCAGGCCAGGATCGCCTTGCCGTCGGCGGTCGCGTGGGCCGGGGTGCGCCCGCCGACGCGAGTCGGGACGGTCCCCGCGACCGCACCGCCGACCTTGTCGAGCACGACGACGTCGCGACGGTCGAGGATCGACAGGTGGGCGACCAGACCGGTGCGCTGGTGCAGTGCGTAGAGGTGCGGGGTCGCGACGTCGCGCAGCTCGTTGTTGGCGACCGCGAGGCCGCCGAGCTCGAGCGAGCGCATGCCGAGGCCGTAGGTGCCGGAGCGGTGGTCGAGCCAGCGCAGCTCGACGAGCTTCTCGAGGATCCGGTGCACGGTGGAGCGGGGCAGGCCGGTGCGCTCGACCAGCTCCGCCAGCGACAGCCGCGGCGAGGCCGCGTCGAAGGACTCGAGCACGATCGTCATCCGCTCGATCATCGAGGGCGCGGACGCCGGGATGAGCGGCCTGCCCGTCGGCTCCGTCACTGGCTCCCCTTCCCGCTGAGCGAGACGTGTCCCGCTGCCCGGTACCAATCTACCGAGCGCTTGCTTGACTGAACACACCCTGCCGGAAAGACTGCCGGAAACCGTGTCGCACAAGGGTGGAGGGCCTGTGGCTGCTGTCGTGACGGGCTACGACGTGCTCGTGGCCGGGTCCGGTGCGGGCGGGCTCGTGGGTGCGCTGGCCGCCGCCGAGCGTGGGCTGAAGGTCCTCGTCGTGGAGAAGTCGCCGTGGTTCGGCGGGACGACCGCGCTGTCGGGCGCGGGCCTGTGGGCGCCGTACAACCTGCATGTCCTCAAGGCCGGCCAGCCCGACGACCACGACACCGCGCTCGACTACCTCGCGCACACCGTCGGCGACCGCACGCCGCGCCACATGCAGGAGGCCTTCCTCGCCGCCGCCGCGCCGACCATCGCGTGGCTCGAGGAGCAGGGCGTCCGCTTCAACTTCATGGCCGGCTACCCCGACTACCACCCCGACGAGCCGGGCGCGATGCTCACCGGCCGGGCCATCACCCCCAAGGCCATGGCGTACGACGCCTTCGTGCAGGCCCCCGGCGTGCGGCCGACGCTGCCGCTCGGTCACGGCGGTCCGCCGATTCCCGACCCCGGCCCCGAGGGCGTCCGGTGGGGCGGTCAGTCGCTCATCGCCCAGCTGCTGCTGGCCTGCGAGCGCGCCGGTGTCGACACCTGGCTCGAGACCGCCTTCACCGAGGTCGTCACCGACGGGGACCGGGTCGTCGGCGCGGTCGTCTCCAAGCAGGGCGAGGTGCTCCACGTCGACGCGCCGTCGGGCGTGCTGCTCGCCTCGGGCGGCTTCGAGCGCAACGCCACGATGCGCCAGCAGCACCAGCAGCCGTCGGTCGCGCGCGACGACTGGACGCTCGGCGTCGAGGCCAACACCGGCGACGGCATCCGGGCCGGCATCGCGCTCGGCGCGGCGACCGACCTGCTCGAGGACTGCTGGTGGGCGCCGGGCTTCATCCGCCCCGACGGCGGTTCGTCGTTCCTGCTCTGGGACCGCGCCGCACCCGGCATGGTCATGGTCAACCGCGCCGGCCGTCGCTGGATCAACGAGGGCACCCCCTACAACACCTTCGGTCACGAGATGCTCGCCGCCGACGCCAAGGACGGGCTGACCATCCCGTCGTGGCTGGTCATCGATCAGGACTACGTCGACCGCTACGGCTTCGCGGGCCTGCGCCCCGGTGACGACCTGACGCCGTGGGTCGAGGCCGGTGCACTGGTCATGGCCGAGACCGTCGAGGAGCTGGCCGCGCGGATCGACGCCCCCGACCTGGTGGCGGAGGTCGAGCGCTACAACGGCTTCGTCGCGACCGGTGTCGACGAAGACTTCGGGCGCGGCCGCGAGGGCAGCTACGAGCGGCAGCTGCTCGCGGTCTTCCAGCGCTACCCCGGGATCCCCGGCCCGCACGAGCACCCCAACCCCTCGCTCGCACCGGTCGCGCGCGGGCCCTTCTACGCCGGTCCTGTCGTGCTGTCGGACCTCGGCACCAAGGGCGGGCTGGTCTGCGACGCCCACGCCCGAGTGCTGCGCGAGGACGGCACGCCGATCGTCGGGCTCTACGCCTGCGGCAACACGATGGCCTCGATGATGGGCCACGCCTACCCCGGGCCCGGCGCGTGCATCACGCCGGCGATGGCGTTCGGTCGCGAGGCCGCGCTCGACATGCCCGTGCGGGTCGACCGCTGAGCAGCGACACGGGCCGCCACACCGGCCGCTACACCGGCCGCACAGTCCTCGTCACCGGCGGCACCCGCGGCCTCGGGCTCGGCATCGCCGACGCCTTCGCGGCCGAGGGCGCCGACGTCGTGGTGTGCGGCCGGACCGAGGCCGGCCCCCACCCCTTCCTCGCCTGCGACGTGCGCGACCCCGCCGCGGTCGACGCGCTGGTCGACGAGGTCGTCGCCCGGACCGGTCGGCTCGACGTGGTCGTCAACAACGCCGGCGGCTCGCCGTCGGCGCTGGTCGCCGAGGCCAGCCCGCGCTTCCACCAGCGGATCGTGGAGCTCAACCTGCTGGCCCCGCTCTACGTCGCGAAGGCCGCCCAGCGCGTCATGGCCGGCCAGCCCGAGGGCGGCGTCGTACTCATGATCGGGTCTGTCGCGGCGATCCGACCCGCGCCCGGGACCGCCGCCTACGCCGCCGCCAAGGCCGGCCTCGTGACGCTGACCCGGGCCCTGGCCGTCGAGTGGGCGCCGCACGTGCGGGTCAACTGCGTGTCGCCGGGGCTCATCGCGACCGAGGCCGAGACCTACGGCGCGGATGTGCGCGCGGTGGAGGCCACGATCCCGGCGGGCCGGCTCGCGACGCCGGCCGACGTCGCGGCGGCCTGCCTCGCGCTGGCCGCCCCGGAGCTGCGCTACACGACCGGCACGGAGCTCGTCGTCGACGGCGGCGGGGAGATCCCCGCCTTCCACACAGCAGGAGGGGACACCAGTGCCTGAGGCCTATCTCGTCGAGGCGGTCCGCTCGCCGGTCACCCGCAAGGGCACCGGCCTCGCCCACGTGCACCCCGCCGACCTCGGCGCCCACGTCCTGCGCGCGCTGGTGACCCGGGCAGGCATCGACCCCGCTGCCGTCGACGACGTCGTCATGGGTTGCGTCGACACGATCGGCCCGCAGGCCGGTGACATCGCCCGCACCGCGTGGCTCGCCGCCGGGCTGCCCGAGTCGGTGCCTGGCGTCACCGTCGACCGCCAGTGCGGCTCGTCGCAGCAGGCTGTCCACTTCGCCGCGCAGGCGGTGATGAGCGGCACGGCCGACATCGTCGTCGCCGCGGGCGTGCAGAGCATGTCGGCGATCCCGATCTCCTCGGCGATGACCGTTGCCGAGCCGCTCGGCTTCCCCGACCCCTTCACGACGTCGAAGGGCTGGGTCGAGCGCTACGGCCCCGGTCAGCTGTCGCAGTTCTGGTCGGCCGACGAGATCGCCCGGCGCTGGGACATCAGCCGGCTCGAGATGGAGACCTACGCCCTCGAGTCGCACCGCCGCGCCCTCGCCGCGATCGACGAGGGCCGCTTCACGGCCGAGATCGAGCCGTACGACGGCGTCAGCGAGGACGTCGGCCCGCGCCGCGACACGTCGCTCGAGCGGATGGCCGGGCTGACGACGCTCAACGAGGGCGGGCGGGTCCACGCCGGTGTCGCCTCGCAGCTCACCGACGGCGCGGCCGCGCTGCTCGTCGTGTCCGAGCAGGCACTCAAGGACCACGGTCTGACCCCGCGCGCCCGGGTGCACCACCTGTCCGTCCGCGGCGACGACCCGGTCCTCATGCTCACTGCTCCGATCCCAGCCACCGCCCACGCGTTGAAGAAGACCGGCCTGACCATCGACGACATCGACGTCGTGGAGATCAACGAGGCCTTCGCGTCGGTCGTGCTCGCCTGGCAGCGCGAGACCGGCGCCGACCTCGCGCGGGTCAACCCCAACGGTGGGGCGATCGCGCTCGGCCACCCGCTCGGCGCCACGGGCGCGCGGCTCATGACGACGCTGCTGCACGAGCTGGAGCGCACCGGTGGTCGCTACGGCCTGCAGACGATGTGCGAGGGCGGCGGCCAGGCCAACGTCACGATCCTCGAGCGCCTGTAGCCCCACCGCCCCACCCCGACACCGCCCCGCCTCCGCCGCCCCCCGCCGCCGCACCCCGCGGACCGGTGATCGACAGGGGATCTGCACGCGACACGCCGGCGATCGCCGTGCAGACCACCTGGTGATCATGGCCAATGGACGCCGGGGGTGGGGGGATGGCGGGAGACCGGCACGGTGGGGTGGGTGACGCGCGGTGGCCTGGGTAGTCACACAGAGTGACCCTCGGTGACTAGAAGAAGATGGTCACGGCGGGTCATGCGCTTCTGCCCGCTTTGCTCCGACGAACATCGTGCAGGCCCTGACCCGTCTGCCTGACGAGAGGCGCGGCGCATGACTGACGTGAAGGCGATCGCCGCATGGACGGGCTGGTGCGACCCCTGCGGCACCGAGCGCCCGCTCTCGCTGACCGAGGCGGGTCCTCGTGGCTTCCTGGCCTGGGTGCGCGGCATCTCCTGGGAGGACCGCGAGCTCGGGCTCTACTGCCGCGTCTGCGGTGTGCACCAGGTCGTGCCGCTGCACGAGGAGGACGACCCCGTGGTCGTCACGCTCGCAGACCTCCTGACCGCCCCGACCCGCGTGGGTCTGTCCATCCTGAGCCTCGCTCCGCCGGCGCCGGACGGTGCCGCCGTGCCCGTCGAGGTGACCGTGCCGGCGGCGCGCGCGGCGACCGTGCGCCTTGTCCCCGTGCAGCGCGTCGTGTCGGCGCGTCCCGAGGCGACGTCGCTGGTGCTCCCCCACAGTGAGACCACGCTCGACCTCATCGCCGCGGGCCTCGTGGCCTAGTAGGGCGACGACTCGACCGCGGTCGAGTCGCTGCTCGAGCGCTGGTGCGGGACCTGGAAGGGACGGGCCAGCAGGTCGTCGCAGCGCTCGGCGGGCACGGCGCCCGAGAAGACGAAGCCCTGCACCCGCTGGAAGCCAAGCCGGCGCAGAGCCGCCACCTGCGCCGCCGACTCGACACCCTCAGCGATCGCGGTCAGCCCGAGCGCGCGGCCCATCGCCAGCACGGCCGCGGCCAGTGCCGAGCCGTCGGTGTCGTGGTCGACGCCGATGACGAGCGAGCGGTCGAGCTTGAGCACGTCGACGGGGAAGCGGCGCAGGTAGGCCAGCGAGGAGTAGCCGGTGCCGAAGTCGTCGACCGACAGGTGGACCCCGATGGCGCGCAGGGCGGTGAGTACCTGCAACGCGCCCTCCGCGTCGCGCATGAGTGCCGTCTCGGTGATCTCGAGCGTCAGGCCGTCGGGGTCGACGCCGCTGCGCGCGACCGTGTCGCGCACCATCGGGACCAGGCCGGGCTCACCGACCTGCACCCCCGAGAGGTTGACCGCGACGGTGAGCGCGCGCCCCGCGTCCTGCCACTGCGCGAGCTGCCGGCAGGCACGGTCGAGCACCGACGCACCGAGCGCGACCACCAGCCCGGTCTCCTCGGCGACGCCGATGAACTCGCTCGGCAGCACGAGGCCGCGACTGGGGTGCCGCCAGCGCACCAGTGCCTCGAAGCCGGTGACGCGGCCGTCGGTCAGGTCCACGACGGGCTGGTAGTGCACCTCGAGCTCGCGTCGGCGCAGCGCTCGCCGCAGCTCGAGCTCGGTGTCGAGGCGCCCGACCGCGGCGGCGCGCATCCGGGGCTCGAAGAGCACGGCCCGACCGCGGGCGGCCTGCTTGGCTTCGTTGAGCGCGGCGTCGGCGTCCTGCAGCAGGGCTCCGGCTGTCGCCGTGGCCGAACTCGACAGCGCGATGCCGAGCGAGGCGGTGAGGACGACCTCCTCCCTCCCGCCCGCCCCCGCGACCGACAGCGGCTGCCGCACCGCGTCGAGCAGCTCTTGGGCGAGGGTGCAGACGAGCAGGTCGGCCTGGCCGTTGTCGCCGAGCTCGGGGCACAGCAGCACCAGCTCGTCGCCGCCGAAGCGGGCGAGCGTGTCGCCAGGACGCACCAGCGACTGCAGCCGGGTCGCGAGCGCGAGCAGGAGCTCGTCGCCCACGTCGTGCCCGAGGCTGTCGTTGACGACCTTGAAGCGGTCGACGTCGAGGAGCAGCACGCCGACCGTGCCGCGGTGGCTCGCGAGCCGGGCCAGTGCGTGCTGGAGCCGGTCGACGAGCAGCGTGCGGTTGGGGAGGCCGGTGAGGCTGTCGTGGAGCGACTGGCGGACCAGCTGGGCCTCCATCTCGCGACGGTCGGTGATGTCCCAGCAGATGCCGACCATCCGCGCCGGACGACCGTCGGCGTCAGTGACGATCTCGCCCCAGCTCGCGAGGGTGTGGATCTGCCCGTCGGGCCAGACGACCCGCTCCTCCATCTCGTAGGGCTCGAGGGTCTCGAGGGAGCGCTGGTGCACCGCCATCACGTGCTCGCGGTCCGCCGGGTGCAGCATGGACAGGAAGACCTCGTAGCTGGCGTTGAAGCTCTGCGGCTCCCGGCCGTAGATCCGGTAGAGCTCGTCGCTCCACCGGTTGGTGCCGGTGGCGATCTCGAAGTCGTAGCTGCCCACCCGGGAGATGCGCTGCGCCGCGACCAAGTGGCGGACCTGGTTGCTGAGAGCTTCGCTGTCGTCGACGCCCTCGAGCAACCGGTCGAGGACGCTCGCCACCCGCTCGAGGACCTCCCCGTCGAGTCCGCCACCGGCCTCCAGCGTGCGAGGCTCTCCTCCCGGAGCGGGTGCGAGCCGGACGGTTGTGCGGTCACCCGGAGCGTCGAGCAGCATGGCCGCACGGGCCAGGACGTCGTCGGCGCTCCCCCTGATAAGGGCGAGGTCCAGGAGCATCCGCTCGTGTGCGGCGGTCGTCATGTGGCCAGGCTCTCGCGCCGGGGCGTGCAGCGCCATGGCCCACTGGGGCCATCGCTTGTCACTATTTGGTCGCGTGGAGACCTGGCCTAAGCCTCGAAGACGGGATCCCGGCCCTGCTTGCGGGCCGTGATGGCCTCCTCGAAGTTGCGCGACAGCAGGCGGACGTAGAGCTGGGCAAGGCCCTCGTGCTCCATGTGGCTCGAGAACGAACCGGCTTCGAGGCCGGAGCGCAGGGTCTGCTTGGTGAGCTGGACCCCGACGTGGCTGTAGCCGGCGACCCGGTCCGCGACGGCGAAGCACTCCTCCAGCAGCGAGCCCTCGGGCACGGTGCGCGACACCAGGCCGACAGCGGCGGCCTCGGCCGCGTCGACGTCGCGACCGGTCAGCATGATCTCGGCTGCCCGGGAGGCGCCGATCGCACGGGGGAGGAGGTACGACAGGCCGAGTTCGCTGGCCGTGAGCCCGTTGTTGATGCCGGCCGCCCGGAAGTAGGCACTCTCCGACGCGAGCCGGATGTCGCAGGCCAGCGCCAGGCAGAAGCCGCCGCCGATGGCGGGGCCGTTGACGGCCGCGACCACCACCTGGGGCAGCTCGCGCAGGGTCGTGACGACGTCCTCGAGCAGCTTCATGGAGCGCCGCCCGATGGAGGGCAGCGCCAGCCCGTCGATGCCCGGGGGATAGCCGGCGTCGACGAGGTCGGCTCCCGCGCAGAAGGCCCGGCCGGCACCGGTCAGGACGACGACGCGCACGTCGTTGTCGACGGCCACCGACTCGAGGGTCTCGCGCAGCGGCACCATGACGTCGAAGGCCATTGCGTTCATGCGCTCGGGCCGGTCGAGGGTGACCAGGGCGACGTGAGGTCGCGGCTTCTCGACCCGGACGAAGTCAGACAAGCGAGCTCTTCCCGTCGGTCCCGTGCCACGAGGCCGTCGTGCGGGTGCCCTCGCCGCGCGGACCGATCTCCTCGTAGAGCCGCTTGTAGCCGGTGTGCTGGATGAGCCAGCGCCCGTCGACCTTGACGTAGCGGTCGTCGTAGTACGACGCGCCGCGGATCACGAGGGCCAGGTCGTCGAGGATGACGATGTCCTGCAGCGCCCAGGACCCGCGGGCGGTGTCGCCGTCGACCTCGATGTCGGGGTGGCTGAAGACGTGCGAGGACAGCATCGACGGCGACGACATGCTCTTCGTGAGCCACTCCCGCACGGCGTCGCGGCCGGTGAGCACCACGGCCCCGCCGCCGTAGGCCACCGTCACATCATCGGTCATGAGGTCGGTCATGGCCGTGAAGTCCTTGGTGTCCAGGTAGCGGCCGTAGCGGTACTTCAGCCGCGTGATCTCCTCGACGTCGGGGCTCACGTGGCACCGTCGCGCATCGAGCGGGCGTCCTGCCCGGCGAGGGAGTCGACGCCGACCTCCGCGTTGTGGGCGTGGGCCAGGTGGTGCAGCCCGAAGACCGAGTCCATCCCGTCACGCAGGCCCTGCTGGTCCTCGCACTGGTTGACGGCCTTCTTCGTCAGCGCGAGGCCGAAGGCCGGCAGTTCCGCGATCTTCTCCGCCATCGCCATGACCTCGGCCTCGAGCGACTCCCGCGGCACGACGCGGTTGACCATTCCGAGCTCGCGGGCGCGATCAGCGCCGACCCGCTCGCCGAGGAAGAGGAACTCCTTGGCGAAGCGCGGCGCCATCTGGAAGGGGTGCGCGAAGTACTCCACTCCCGGGATCCCCATCCGCACGACGGGGTCGGAGAAGAACGCGTCGTCACTCGCGACGACGAGGTCCATCGACCAGGCGAGCATCAGGCCGCCGGCAATGCAGGCGCCCTGCACCATGGCGATCGTGGGCTTAGGGATGTCACGCCAGCGCCGGCACATCCCGACGTAGACCTCGGACTCGCGGGCGTAGCGCGACGCCCCGCCCTCCTTGTTGGTGTGGTCCCACCACAGGGTGGCCTTGCGCTCGAAGGACTGCGTGATGTCGCGACCGGGCGTGCCGATGTCGTGGCCGGCGCTGAAGTGCTTGCCCTCCCCGGCGAGCACGATGACCTTCACCTCGTCGTCGTCGACGGCGCGGTAGAACGCGGCGTCGAGCGCGTAGGTCATCTTGGAGTTCTGCGCGTTGCGGTAGTCGGGGCGGTCCATCGTCACGATGGCCACCGCCCCCCGCTTCTCGTAGCGGACCGGCTCGTCCTCGCTCATCGGTGCTCCTCCAGTCGCAGGTGGTCGGCGATGACCGCCCGGTGCTCGGTGCTGCTGCCCCAGTCGCGCGCGAGCGCCCAGGTGCGCTTGGCGAACAGGTGCAGGTCGTACTCCACGGTGTAGGCCATCGCCCCGTGAGCCTGGAGACAGGCTCGGGACACGGAGTACGCCGCGTCGCTCGCGAGCGCCTTGGCAGCGCTGACGTGGACCGCGGCATCGGCGTCGTCGGTGGCCAGCGAGTGGGCCGCGCGCAGGACCGTCGGCCAGGCCAGCTCGGTGCCGACGGCCGCGTCGGCCAGCGGGTGCTTCACGGCCTGGAACGACCCGACCGGAACGCCGAACTGCCTGCGGTCGCTGACGTAGGCGACGGTGAGGTCGAGCTGCCGACGGGCCAGCCCGAGCAGGAACGCGGCCGTGCCGAGGGTGCCGCGCAGCAGCGCGAGCAGTGCGTCACCGGTGAGCGGCTCGCCGACGCCGCTGACCAGCGCCGCCTGCCTGCTCGCGTCGACGGTCTCGACCGGCGTGACCACGGCGTCCCCGCGGTGCAGCAACCGGACGCCGTCGACGCCACCGTGCACCTGCACCACGAGCTCGGCCACCGCGGCTCCGGGCACCGGCCCGTCGGAGCGCTGGACCGTCGTACGCGCCCTGCCTGCGAGGACGTCGTCGAGGGCTGCTGTGCCGACGAGCAGCGGAGCGAACGCGACGGTCTCGACCAGCGGGCCGGGCACGCCGGCCCAGCCGGCCTCCTCGAGCGCGGCGACCGCGACGAGCTCGGTGAGTCCCAGGCCGCCGTCGCCCTCGGGGACGAGCAGGCCGAGCAGGCCGAGCTCGCCCAGCTGCGACCACAACCGCGACGTCACGGTGTCGTCGGTCCAGGAGGCCCGCACGACGTCGGGCGTGCAGGCCTTGGCGAGCACGTCGCGCACGCCCTCGCGCAGGGCGAGGGCCTCGTCGGTGAGGCCGAAGTGCATCGGTCCGCTACTTCCGGGGCAGGCCGAGCAGGCGCTCGGCGACGATGTTGCGCTGGACCTCGTTGGTGCCGGCGTAGATGGGTCCGGCGAGGGAGAACTGGAAGCCCTTGCTCCACGGGCCCTCGAGCTCCGCGCCGGGGCCGAGCAGGTCGAGCGCGGTCTCGTGCAGTCGCACGTCGAGCTCGGACCAGGCGAGCTTGGCGATGCTGGACTCGCCGACCCGCGACCGGCCGGCCTGCTCGTTGCTGACGGCCTGCAGGGTGTAGAGGCGGTAGGCCTCGGCGTCGACCCAGGCGCGCACGACCGCATCGCGCTGGCCGTCGTCGACCGCGTGGTCGCGGGCGAGCTCGACGAGCCGGTCGGCGGCCGCGGTGTAGCGCCCGGGGGAGCGCAGGGTGAGCCCGCGTTCGGAGCCGGTCGTGGCCATCGCGACCGACCAGCCCGCACCGACGCCACCGAGCACGGCGCTGTCGGGCACCGTCACGTCGTCGAAGAAGACCTCGGCGAAGCCCTCGTCACCGTCGAGCCGGGCGAAGCCGCGGACCGTCACGCCGGGGGCGTCGAGCGGCACCAGGAAGTAGGTGAGGCCGTGGTGCCGCGACGACTCGGGGTCGGTGCGGAACAGCCCGAAAAGGTGCGTGCAGAAGGCCCCGCGGGTGGTCCAGGTCTTCTGGCCGGACAGGACCCACCCGCCGTCGACCCGGTCGGCGCGGCTGGTCAGGCTCGCGAGGTCGGAGCCGGCACCGGGCTCCGACCAGCCCTGGCACCACAGGTCCTGAGCAGCCGCCATCCGCGGGAGCAGGGTGTCCTGCTGCTCCTGGGTGCCGAAGCCGAACAGCGTCGGGGCGAGCAGGAAGATGCCGTTCTGGGTGACGCGCTGCGGACCGCCCGCGGCGTAGTACTCCTCCTCGAAGGCGAGCCACTCCCACGCGCTCGCGCCGCGACCGCCGTACTGATCGGGCCAGGAGACGACGGCCCAGCGGGCGTCGTAGAGCTGCTTCTCCCAGTCGAGGTGGAGCGCGAAGCCCTCGCGGGTGTCGCCACTCGGCAGCCCGTGAGGGACGTGCGCGCGCAGCCAGGCCCTCGCCTCGGCGCGGAAGGCCTGCTCCTGATCGGTCTCCTCTAGCTCCATCAGCCGCGGACCGCCGGGACGCCGCTCGCGATGCCCTCGAGGAAGACCTTGAGGTAGTCGCGGGCGAGCTCGTCGTAGCCGTAGTCGCGGCTCGGCTTGAACCACCGGGCCGTCAGCCACAGGCCGTCGCGCAGCAGCGGGTAGACGACGCCGACCGGCACGTCGTTGCGGAACAGCCCCGCCTCGACGCCCTGCTCGAGCACGCCGATCCAGGCTTTGCGGATGAGCCGCGCGTTGTCCATGACCGGCGCCTTGCCCTCGCTGGTGCTCGCGAGGTAGCGGGCGTCCTTCTGGTAGATCTCGGTGGCGTGCGGGTGCCCGGCGACGGTCTCGAGGCTCGCGACGACGAGCCCGCGCAGCCGCTCCGCGGGGTCGTCGGACAGCGCCAGCACCGCGTCGTAGCGCTCCACCAGATCGGTCATGAAGGTGCCGACGATCGCGTCGACGATGTCGTCCTTGCTCGCGAAGTGGTGGTAGAGCGAGCCGGAGAGGATCCCGACGGCGTCGGCGATCTCGCGCACGGTCGTGGCGGCGACGCCTTGGCGGGCGAAGAGGTCCGCGGCGCGCTGCAGGATCACGTCGCGCCGGTCGACGGGGGCGGCCACGCGGATCTCCTCGCTTCGTTGACGCTCGGACGGGCCGACCCTACCCTCCCGACCAAGCGCTTGCTACAACTCGGAGGCCCTTTCTTGACCACCATCCCCGCGGCGCTCGCCACTGCCGCCGAGCGCGCACCGGACCGCACGGCGCTGGTGACCGACGAGGTGCGCTGGACCTTCGCCGAGCTCCAGGACGAGGTACGACGGGGAGCGCGGGCGCTGCATGCCGCGGGCGTCCGGCGCGGTGACCGGGTCGGGCTGTGGGCGCCCAACAGCCACCGGTGGGCCGTTGCGGCTCTCGGGTCGGTGTCGCTCGGTGCGGCCCTCGTGCCGGTGAACACCCGCTTCAAGGGCGAGGAGGCGGCGTACTGCCTCTCGCGCGTCGGTGTGTCCCTGCTGGTCGTCGACGACAGGTTCCTGTCGGGGCTCCTTGGCGCCGACCCGGTCGAGGCGCTCGGACTCGACGTCCCGGTGGTCCGCATGTCGGAGTGGGACGCCTTCCTCGCCGGGGGGTCGGCTGACCTCGACGTCGATGCACTGGCGGCGGACGTCACCGACGACGACCCCTGCGACATCGTCTTCACGTCCGGCACGACCGGCCGTCCCAAGGGCGTCGTCGCCCGGCACGGTGCGTCGGTGCGGCTGTTCCAGACCTGGGCCGACACCGTCGGGCTCGTCGAGGGCGAGCGGATGCTCGTCGTCGCGCCGTTCTTCCACACCTTCGGCTACAAGGCCGGTCTGCTGGCCTGCCTGCTGAAGACGGCCACCTGCCTGCCGCTGCCCGTCTTCGACGTCGACGAGGCCGTGCGGGTCATCGATACCGAGCAGGTGTCGGTCGTGCCCGGGCCGCCGACGCTGTTCTCCTCGCTGCTCGAGCACCCTCGCGGTGGCTCGCTGTCGTCGTTGCGGCTCGCGGTCACGGGAGCGGCTGTCGTCCCGCAGGTGCTCGTGGAGCGGATGCGCAGCGACCTCGGCTTCGAGACCGTCATCACCGCCTACGGGCTCACCGAGTGCGGCGGCTTCGCGACAGGGTGCCGGGTCGGTGACTCCGACGAGCTGGTCGCCACGACCTCCGGTCGGGCGGTGGACGGCGTCGAGGTGCGCGTGGTCGGCGAGACAGGCGAGCCGCTCGCTCCCGGGGAGCCGGGGGAGGTGCTCATCCGGTCCTACGCGGTGATGAGCGGCTACTGGGACGACGACGCCGCGACGGCCGAGGCCGTGGACGGCGATGGCTGGCTGCGCACCGGCGACGTCGGCGTGATGGACGACGCGGGCAACCTACGGATCACCGACCGCATCAAGGACATGTACGTCGTCGGCGGCTTCAACGCCTACCCCGCCGAGGTCGAGCAGGTCCTGCTGCGCCACGAGGCCGTCGCCGACGTCGCCGTCATCGGCGTGCCCGACGACCGCCTCGGTGAGGTGGGGAAGGCCTTCGTCGTACCCCGGGCCGGTGTGCCGCTGGACCCTGCGGAGCTGCTCGCCTGGTCGCGCGAGCGGCTGGCCAACTACAAGGTGCCGCGCACCGTCGAGGTCGTGGACTCGCTGCCGCGCAACGCCGGCGGCAAGGTCACCAAGAACGTCTTGCGGGCGATGTGACGTCGGTCTTCGAGCCCGCGCGGCTCGGCCCGCTGACCCTGCGCAACCGGGTCGTGAAGGCGGCGACCTTCGAGGGCCGGACCCGTCGGGGAGTGGTGGGACCGGAGCTCGTGGAGTTCCACCGCGAGGTCGCGGCCGGCGGGGTCGGCCTGACCACGGTCGCCTACTGCGCGGTGTCGCCGGCCGGTCGGGTCTTTCGCAACTGCCTCGTGCTCGACCGTGACACCGTCCCGTCCCTGCGGGTCCTCACCGACGCGGTCCACGCCGAGGGGGCCGCGGCCTCGGCCCAGCTCGGCCACGCCGGGCTCGTGGCGGACCAGGTCTCCAACGGGGTCCGGTCGCTCGCCCCCTCGACGCGGCTGTCGCCGGTCGCGAAGGGCCTGGTCCGCGGCGCCTCGGCAGCCGACCTCGCCTCGGTGCGGGCGTCGTTCGTGTCCGCGGCCCTGGCCGCGGTCGACGCCGGCTTCGACTGCCTCGAGGTGCACCTCGGCCACAACTACCTGCTCTCGAGCTTCCTGTCGCCCAACCTCAACCGGCGCCGCGACTCCTACGGCGGGTCGGTCGAGGCGCGCTCGCGCTTCCCGCGCGAGGTGCTGTCGGCGGTGCGCGACGCCGTGGGCGACCGGGCCGCGGTCGTCGCCAAGCTCAACATGCGCGACGGGGTGCCGCAGGGGCTGCAGGTGCCGGAGTCGCTCGAGGTCGCCCGGCTGCTCGAGGCCGACGGGTCGGTCGACGCTCTCCAGCTCACCGGCGGGTCGTCGCTGCTCAACGGGATGCTGTTCTTCCGCGGCGACGTGCCGATCGAGGAGTTCGCCGCGACCCAACCCGCGGTGCTGCGCCCGCTGGTGAAGCCGTTCCTTCGGCGGATCATGCCGAGCTACCCCTTCGAGGAGGCGTTCTTCCTCGACGAGGCCCGGGTCTTCCTGCAGGCGCTGTCGCTGCCGCTCGTGCTGCTCGGTGGCGTCAACCGCGTCGACACCATGCAGGCGGCTGTCGACGAGGGGTTCTCGTTCGTGGCCCTGGCGCGGGCGCTCCTGCGCGACCCCGACCTGGTGTCGCGGATGGCGTCGGGGGCGGTGACCGAGGGCCGCTGCACGCACTGCAACCTGTGCGCCCCGACCATCTACTCGCGCGAGGGCACCCACTGCGTCCTGCGCTGAGAGCATGGTCATTGCGGGCCATTGACGCCCGGCCGCCTCCGCAGGACCGTGCTGGCGAGAGTGCCCGTCGTGCCCAGGAAGGGGCCGAGATGACCACTGCTGCTTCGTCGACCACCCACCCCTCGACGGCCCGGCTGCGCTTCCTGCCGGTCGGCGTCGGCGCGTCGCTCCTCCACGCCCTGATGCTGGTCCCCGGCTACAGCCAGGACGGGTTCGAGCTGAGCGAGTGGGGCGGGATGCTCACGCTCTCCCTGGTTGTCGCCGCTGTCGTGTTCATCGCGGCCGTTCCGGGCGGCGGGCCCAGGACGGCTGTGGTCCTCGGTGCGCTCGCCGTATTCCCGGGAGCGGTGGCGTTCTGGACGGCTCTGGCGTTCCCGCTGGCGGCCGGCGCGATCGTCGTCGGTCTGCGCAGCGGGCCGGACGGCGTCCGCCCGCGGGCAGCGGCCGTCGGGCTCGGCCTCGGCGTGCTCGCGATCGCCGCGACCGTCGGGATCACCATCTGGGACGCGGCCGCCAACTACTGAGCAGCCGTGCTGACCTCAGGGCGTTGGCGTTCGCGGCAAGGTCAACAGCACATCTGCACGTCGCCGAGCGGCAGTTCGAGCGTGCCCGCCGTACCGAGTGTGCTGTTGATCTTGCGGGGTCGACGCGAGGTACGCCTCGAACCCGCGGCAGGTCGCCGCGGCGGGTCCGTCGAGGTGCTGCCCTGCTGTCAGGGCTCGAGCAGCAGGACGGGGATGCGGCGACGGGTCCGGCTCTGGTAGTCGACGTAGGAGGGGAAGGCGGTGCAGGCCCGCGACCACCAGCGGGAGCGCTCGTCGTCGGTGATCTCGCGGGCTGTCAGCGAGAGCACGACCGCGCCGTCGCGCAGGTCGACGGCCGGGTGAGCAAGGGCGTTGGCGTACCACGCGGGGTGCTCCGGGCCGCCGGCCATCGAGGCCACCGCGGCGTAGGAGCCGGCGTGCTCCACCCGCATGAGCGGGGTCTTGCGCAGCAGGCCGGTGCGCGCACCGACGGTCGTCAGCAGCACCACAGGGCGGTCGCGCAGCGCCGAGCCCCCGGTGCGCTCGATGTGCTCGACCTCGTCGCGCACCCAGCCGACGCTGCTGGGCGCGTAGACCCCGGTGAGGGTCACTTCCCGAAGTCGGAGCGGACCTCGTCGGCGACACCGAGCAGGTTGAGCTCGAAGGTGTAGCTCTGCTCGATGCGGTAGCTCTTGTGCACGTCCCACAGGTCGATGGCGGCGAGCGACTCCTTGGCCATCCGGATGACCCGCGGGTCCTTGGCCGCGATCGTCGACGCCACCTCGAGCGCCTTCGCCCGCAGCTCGTCCTTGGGCACGACGTGCAGCACCGAGCCGAAGGCATGGAGCTCCGCAGCCGTCGCGGTCGCGGAGGTGTAGACCATCGCGCGGGCCTTGTGGAGGGGCACGAGGCGCGACAGGTGGGTGGCCGCACCGAGGGCGCCGCGGTCGACCTCGGGCAGCCCGAAGGTCGCGTCGTCGGAGGCGATGACGATGTCGCTGTTGCCGGCCAGCCCGATGCCGCCGCCGAGGCAGAAGCCCTGCACCGCCGTGATGACGGGCACCGGGCACTCGTAGACCGCGGCGAAGGCGGCGTAGCAGCCGCGGTTGGCGCCGACCAGCGCGGTCTTGCCGGTGTCGCGCTGGAACTCCTTGATGTCGACGCCGGCGTTGAAGCCGCGGCCCTCGGCGCGCAGCACCACGGCTCGGGTCGAGAGGTCGCGACCGGCGGCGGCGACCGCCTCGGCCAGGTCGAACCACCCCTGCACCGGCAGTGCGTTGACCGGGGGGTGGTCGACGACGACCTCGACGACGCCGTCATCGTGTCGGGTGCTCGAGATCACGGCTGCTCCTACGGGTGCTGGCTGGAGACGGACACGACCTCGCCGGTCATGTAGGTGGAGTAGTCGCTGGCGAGGAAGACGATGACGTTGGCGACCTCCCACGGCTCGGCCGGGCGACCGAAGGCCTCCTTGGCGCTGAGCTCCTGGAGCAGCTCGTCGCTGGTGACCTTGGCGAGGAAGGGGTGCATGGCGATGGAGGGGGAGACGGCGTTGACGCGTACGCCGAACCGCGCCCCCTCCACCCCGGCGGTGCGGGTGAGCGCATTGACCCCGGCCTTCGCAGCGGCGTAGTGCGCCTGTCCGACCTGGGCGCGCCAGCCGATGACGGAGGAGTTGTTGACGATGACGCCGGTGCCGCGCTCCTTCATGTGCTGCAGGGCGGCGCGGGTGCAGCGGAAGGTGCCGTTGAGGGTGACGTCGAGGACGCGCAGCCACTGCTCGTCGGTCATGTCGACGAGCTCCGCGGTGCCGCCGAGCCCGGCGTTGTTGACCATCACGTCGACGTGGCCGTGCGCGTCGACGACCCCGGCGACCAGCGCGTCGACCTGCTCCTGCTGGGTGACGTCGCACGGGATGCCGAGCACGCCGAGCGACTCGGCGGCCTCAGTGAGCCGGCGCTCGTGCCAGTCGGAGACGACGACGGTCGCGCCCTCTTCCTGCGCGCGCTTCGCGGTGGCGAAGCCGATGCCGGTGCCGGCCGCGGCGGTGACGACGACGACCTTGCCGGCGAGCAGGCCGTGGGCCGAGGGGTAGGCAGGGACGTCAGGCACGCAGCGCTCCGAGCTCGGCGAGGACCTTCTCGGCCTCGGTGACGATGCGGGTGATGAGCTCCTCGCAGGACGGCAGGTCCTCGATGACGCCGACGACCTGACCGCTGGCCATGACCCCGAGGTCGGGGCGGCCGTCGACCATCGCGGCCTTGAGCAGCATCGGGGTGTTGGCCGCCATGACGAGCTGGCTCATCGACAGCTCCGCGTTCTTGCGCATCGCGAGTCCCTCGGTGACGACGTCCTTCCAGGGGGTGCGCGACAGCTTCTGGAAGGCGACCGCGTTGCGGACCGCGCGGGTCATCCGGCCGAGTGCCCGGCTCTTCAGCAGCTCCTCGACGAAGTCGGTGCGCAGCACCCGGTGCGGCACCCCGTCGACCTCGGTGGTGACGACGGTGCCGGTGACGTCCTTGGACAGGTAGACGTCCTTCACCGCCTGGCCGACGGTGCTGTCGGAGGTCAGCAGGAAACGGGTGCCCATCGCGATGCCCTCGGCGCCGTAGGCGAGAGCAGCGACGAGACCGCGCCCGTCGAAGAAGCCGCCGGCGGCGATGACGGGGATGTCGACCGCGTCGACGACCTGGGGGAGCAGCACGGTCGTCGGGACCTGACCGGTGTGGCCACCACCCTCACCGCCCTGCACGATGACGGCGTCGACGCCCCAGGCCGCGACCTTCTCGGCGTGGCGGCGGGCACCGATCGAGGGCATGACGACCAGGCCGTGGTCCTTGCAGCGCTTGATGAGGTCCTGCTTGGGGGCCAGCGCGAAGGACGCGACGCGGACGCCCTCGCGGGCCATCAGGTCGATGCGCTGCGCGGCGTCGGGGGCGTCGGCGCGCAGGTTCACGCCGAACGGCTTCGTCGTACGCCGCTTGGTCTCGGCGATCGCGACGACCAGCTCGTCGTAGGTCATCGACGCCGAGGCGATGATGCCCAGGCCGCCGGCGTTGGCGGTGGCGGAGGTGAGCTCCGGTCCGCTGACCCAGCCCATGCCGGTCTGCACGATCGGGTGCTCGACCCCGAAGAGGTCGGTAGCGCGGGTCCTCACTGCGGGACCTCCTTGTCGCGCAGGCCCTTCGGGTCCAGCACCTCGCGGATGAGCCGCAGCTCGGTGTCGGTCGGCAGCCGCGACTCGGTGACGTCGTCGACGTGCAGCGCGAAGCCGGTGGCCTCCTGCACCTCCTCGACGGTGACGCCGGGGTGGGTGCTCACGAGCCGCATCGAGCGGTCGGGGCCGCCGAGGTCGAGGACGGCGAGGTTGGTGACGACGCGGCGCAGCGGCACGTCGACGCCGCGGTCGGTGCCGACACCGCTGACCATGTCGACCTTCTCGACGAAGACGCGGGTGGAGTGGTTCGGCACCCAGTACGACGTCGGGTGGCAGACGGTGTTGCCGGGCGCCCCGCGCACACCGAGCAGCTGGTTCTTCGGCTTGGCGAAGTCGCCGATGCAGCTGATGTTCTGGTTGCCGAATCGGTCCAGCTGCGAGGCGCCCATCATGACGTGGCGGTGGCCGTTCCAGACCAGGTCGAAGACCGACCGGTAGGGGATCCACGCCTCCGTCGTCGCGGGCGGTCGGCCCCCGAGCGGCCACGGCCCGGCGACGAAGGTGGCCTCGCCGTCGGACAACAGCAGGTCGGGCTCGAAGGTCTCGCGGGCCAACCGGGCGCCGAGGGACGGCACCAGCGCCATGGGGGAGACCAGGATCTCGCCGTCGCCGCGAAAGGCCTCTGCGCACGCGACCGCGCACACCTCGGCCCGGGTCACGTCGCTCATGCCGATGCCGCCTTGCGCTCGGCGTGGAAGTCCTTCACGGCCTGCTGGTAGTCGGCCTCGGAGCCGCTGAGGAACCTCGCGGCGAACGCCGCCCACAGGTCGGGGTCCTTGGCAGCCGTGGCGTACTCCTTCTGGAAGGGCTCGTCACGGTCGTAGTCCGGCACGCAGGAGGTGAAGTGCGCGCCGCCCGGTGCCTCGACGACACCGGCGACCATCCAGCGCGCGATCCGCCGGCGGGTCAGCTCGCCGAGGTCGTCCACGATGCGCTCGCAGGACAGGTAGGCCTTCTCGGCGGCCTGGCAGAAGAGGTCGTCGAAGTAGAGGTCCGGGCCGTGGAAGGCCGCGTTGCCGCGGGCATCCGCGACGTTGAGATGGACCAGGGCGGCGTCGAGGTGCAGGGCCGGGACGGCGAGCAGGTCGTTTCCGCCGTAGGGGTCGGCGACGGTGCGCAGCGACGAGTCGTAGGTGACGACGTCGGAGCCGAGGCCGGCCCGCGTGGGCAGGAACGGCAGCTTGAGCGAGGCCGCGTAGAGGCCCCACTGGACCATGCCCTCGTCCCACTCGCGCGCCTCGATCGCGCCGGCCTTGCGAGCGGCCTGGAAGTGCGGCTCGAGCGGGATCGAGTCGAGCGACACGAAGCCGTAGACCAGCTGCTTCACCTTGCCCGCCGCGCAGAGCAGGCCCACGTCGGGGCCGCCGTACGACACGACGGTGAGGTCGCGCAGGTCCGACCGTAGGATCGCGCGCACCAGCGACATCGGCTTGCGCCGCGACCCCCACCCGCCGATCCCGATCGTCATCCCGGAGCGCAGCTCCGCGACGACCTCGTCCTCGGTCATCCGCTTGTCCGCCACTAGGTCCCGCTCCTGTCGAAGGCCAGCCGCTTGAGGTCGCGCGGGTCGGCGAGCAAGGCCGTCGTCCATGCGCGCTTGAAGTAGAGATGGGCCGGGTGCTCCCAGGTGAAGCCGATGCCGCCGAAGAGCTGGATCGCCTCGCCCGCGACGGTCACGAACGCCTCGCTCGCGACCCCACGGGCCAGCGGGCCCGCGACGTGCAGGTCGCGCGCGTCCGCGGCGAACCACGTGCTCGAGGTCGCTGCCTCGACGTGGACGGTGAGGTCCGCGACCCGGTGGCGCAGCGCCTGGAAGCTGCCCAGCGGCCGGCCGAACTGCGTGCGCACCTTGAGGTGCTCGACGGCGAGCTCGAGCACGCGCGCCGCCCCGCCGACGCACTCCGCGGCCAGCGCCAGGTCGCGCAGGTCACGGCAGTACGCCGAGGAGCCCACCTCCCGGCTGGCGCTGACCTCGATCCGGGCGACCGGTCGGGTGGGGTCGAGCGACTGCAGCGGTGTGGCCGTGAAGGTGGTGGTGACGTGCAGTGCGCCGTCGCGGTCCACGAGGAGCAGGTCGGCGCCGTCGGCGTGCGGCACCTGGTCGAGACCGTCGAGCGCGAGCGCGGCCGTCACCGAGCCGTCCGCGAGACCGGCGAGGTGCTGCTCGTCGCCCAGGGCCGTCAG
The DNA here is from genome assembly GCA_030697205.1 of Mycobacteriales bacterium. Classification (NCBI taxonomy): domain Bacteria; kingdom Bacillati; phylum Actinomycetota; class Actinomycetes; order Mycobacteriales; species Mycobacteriales bacterium. Next base: position 129,385 of record JAUYQP010000010.1, on the reverse strand, counting down.
GGCGCGGCCGGCCACGAGGGCCGGCAGCAGCGGGTCACGCAGCAGGACCCGACCGGTCTCCTCGAGGACGGCCGTGACCCAGGTGAGCGGCACGTCCTCGACGCCGAGCGCGGTGAGGCCCATCTCGGCGGACAACGCCTTCCACAGACCGCCGTCGGTGGCCTCGGCGGACACCGGCGCCCGGTCCGTGAGTAGGTCGCGGACCGCCGCCCGCAGCTCGTCGAGCTCGCTCATCGCCCGCCCCCTACAACTGCCACCGGTACAACCGCCGCGCGCACGACCCTGATCCCAGCCGCACCCCTTGCCCCGGCCACCCCCCACACCCCGCTGATCTTCGCCTCGTTGCGGGAGGTCACGCTCACGGAATCGCAAGGAGACGAAGATCGTCCGGAAAGGGGGGCGGTGGTGCGCGCGAGGGTGGCGGTCACGGGGCGGTCCAGGTGTCGCGCGGCAGGCCCCAGCCGCGCTCGGCGACGACGTTGCGCTGCACCTCGTTGGAGCCGCCGTAGATCGTGTCGGAGCGGGTGAACAGGAACAGGTTCTGCAGCGCGTCGAGCTCGCCGTCGACGAGCAGCGCGTCCGGCCCCTTGACCTTCATGGCGAGCTCGCCGAGCCGCTGGTGCCACGGGGCCCAGAGCAGCTTGTTGACGTTGGCCTCGACGCCCGTGCTGGCGGCGGCGTCGCTCGACAAGGTCCGCAGCGCCTGGTGCTTGAGGACCTGCAGGCCTGCCCAGGCCTCGACCAGCTCGTCGGCGTGACGGTCGAAAGACGCGTTCGCGCGGGCCAGCGCGAGGACCTCGTCGTACTCCCTGGTGAAGCCGACCTGCTGGCCGAGGGTGGAGACGCCGCGCTCGAAGGCGAGCAGCCCCATCGCGACCCGCCAGCCGTCACCGGGCGCGCCGACGAGGTTGTCGGCGGCGGTGAGGGCGCCGTCGAAGAAGACCTCGTTGAACTCGCTGGTGCCGGTCAGCTGGACGATCGGGCGGACGTCGATGCCCGGCTGGTCCATCGGGACGAGCAGGAACGACAGGCCCTTGTGGCGGCTGGAGCCCTCCTCGGTGCGGGCGAGGACGAAGCACCACTGGGCGAGGTGGGCGAGCGAGGTCCAGACCTTCTGACCGGTGACGTGCCAGCCGTCGTCGTGGAGCTCGGCGCGGGTGCGGACGCCGGCGAGGTCGGAGCCGGCGCCGGGCTCGGAGTAGCCCTGGCACCACAGCTCGGTGCCGGCGAGGATGCCGGGCAGGAAGCGGTCCTTCTGCTCCTGCGTGCCGAAGGCGATGATCGTCGGGCCGGCGAGCTGCTCGCCCATGTGGCCGATGCGGGCGGGTCCGCCGGCCTTGGCGTACTCCTCGTGGAAGACGACCTGCTCGTCGATGGAGCAGCCGCGGCCCCCGGCCTCGACGGGCCAGGCGAGACCGATCCAGCCGCCCCGGCCGAGCTCCTGCTCCCAGGCGGTGCGCAGCTCGACGTGCTCGTGCTCGCGGCCGGGGCCGCCAGTGCCGACGAGCGGGGCGAACTCACCGACGAGGTGCTCGGCGAGCCAGCCGCGGACCTCGTCGCGGAAGTCCGTCATCCCGAGCCGTAGACGGGAGCGGGCGCAGGCGCCTGGGCGAGCAGCTTCTCGACCGCGGGCCCGACCTCCTCGACCGGCCACCGGTCGCCGCGGTCCTCGCGCGGCCCGTGCTGCCAGCCGTCGGCGACGGAGATGACACCGGCCTCGACCTCGAAGACGCGTCCGGTGGTGGTGCACTCCGCGCTGGCCAGCCAGACGACGAGCGGGCTCACGTTTGCCGGGTCCATCGGGTCGAAGCCGGACTCCGGCTTGGCCATCGTCTGGGCGAAGACGACCTCGGTCATGGGGGTTCGGGCGGCGGGTGCGATCGCGTTGAGGACGACGCCGAAGCGGCCCATCTCCGCGGCCGCGACCTGGGTGAGGGCCACGACCCCGGCCTTCGCGGCGGCGTAGTTGCCCTGCCCCACGGAGCCGAGCAGTCCGGCGCCGCTGCTGGTGTTGACGACGCGGGCCGCCCTCGGTGCGCCCGCCTTGGACTGCTCGCGCCAGTAGGCCGCGGCGTGGCGCAGCGGCACGAAGTGGCCCTTGAGGTCGACCTTGAGCACGAGGTCCCACTCGTCCTCGCTCATGTTGGTGAGCATCCGGTCGCGGACGAGCCCGGCGTTGTTGACCAGCGCGTCGAGAGCGCCGAAGGACTCGACGGCGGTGCGCACGAGCTGCTCGCCGTAGCCCCAGTCGCTCACGTCGCCGCGACTGACGACGGCCTCGCCACCGGCCTCGCGCACCAGTGCGGCGGTCTCGTCGGCGGCGTCGCCGACGTCGTTGACCACGACCCGCGCACCGTCAGCGGCGAAGGCGAGAGCGTGTGCGCGGCCGATGCCCTGGCCGGCACCGGTGACGATGACGACGCGTCCGTCGGAGAGGCCCATGAGCGCAACCTAGCAAGCGCTTGGTCGTCGCGGTAGTGCCCGCCGCTGCCTTGCGTCCTGCGCGCGATCGCGCTGGCGCAACGCCGCCCGCAGGACGCAAGGCTTCTGGGTGGTCAGGCCGGGGTGGGGCGGGCGTCGGCGAGCAGGGTCGCCTCCTCCTCGGGGGAGAGCTCGACGGCCAGCGGCGGCTCGCCGCGGTCGCGGTCCCAGGCCAGCGTCGCGCGGGCCGTCTCGAGCAGCGGCGTCGCGGTGAGGCCGACGGCGCGTGCCGCAGCCGAAGAACGGCGGAACATCACGTCCCACGTCTGGTCCGCCAGCACCAGCGGGAACCCCGGCCGGTGCTCGACCTCGACCACCTCGACCGAGGTCCCTGCAGCCTCGGCGCAGGTCTCGATCAGCGACCCGAGGGTCACCGGGTCCGCGGGCCCGACGGCGTTGAAGGTGCCCGCCAGCCCCGAGCGCACGAGGGAGGCGACCAGCCGTCCCAGGTCGCCGGCGTCGACGACCTGCACCGGCTGCTCGGCTCGGCCCGGCAGGGCGACCCGCCCACCGCGCGCTGCGCGTCGTACCCACCAGGTGAAGCGGTCGGTCGGGTCGTGGGGGCCCGCGACGACGCCTGGCCGCACGACGGTCGCCCGGGACCCCCACAGCGCGGCCAGGTCGTCCTCGCACGCGACCTTCAGCGGACCGTAGGCCTCGGACTCGTAGTCCTCGGTATCGCGCCGGGGCGCGAGCCGCGGTGAGGACTCGTCCATCCCGGAGCGGCCCTGCAGCCGGTCGTAGACCGAGCCGGTGCTGACGAGCAGGCACCGGGCGACGCGCTCGAGGAGGGCCTCGGCCGCCTGCTGCACGTGGCGCGGGACGTAGCCGCTCACGTCGACGACGCAGTCCCACTCGCCGGTCCTCAGCGCGGCGTAGTCGCCCGTGGAGCGGTCCCCGACGCGCCGCTCGACGTCGGGGAAGAGCCCGGTGCCGGTGCGACCACGGCCGAACAGCGTGACCTCGTCACCGCCCGCGCGCAGCTCCTCGACGATCGCGCGACCGACGAACGACGTCCCTCCGAGCACCAGCACCCTCATCGACCGACCCTAGCCGTGGGAGGGTCCGGGAATAACCGCCCAGGGTCACCTCCGTTGCACTCACCGTGACGTCATTGACCCTGACGCGCCCGACCGCCCGCGCGCTGACGCGCGAGCCCCTCGGACGCCGCCTCGCCTTCCGCCTCGCCTTCCCGGCCTTCGCCGTCGGACTGGTCGCAGCCCTCGCGCTCTACGCCGCACCTGCCGTCGCGCTGCTGCTCTGGGTGGTCTGACAGGCTGGTCGGCGTGACCAGGAGCTGGCCCGCCGCGGCGGGCGTCGTCGCGGGTCTTGGCCTCGACGCGCTGCTCGCCGACCCGCGCCGGGCCCATCCCGTCGCGGTCTTCGGGACCGTCGCCGGACGCGTCGAGCAGGTGGTCCACCGCGACTCGCGCGCCGTCGGGGCCGGCTACGCCGGAGCGCTCGTCGCCGGCACCGCAGCTCTCGGACTGCTGGCCGAGCGTGCGGTCGGGAGGACCCCCGCGGGCCGGGTCGCGCTCACCGCTGCAGCCACGTGGGCCGTGGTCGGAGGTACGACGCTCCGCCGCGAGGCCCGCGTCCTCGAAGGCCACCTGCGGGCCGGTGACCTCACCGCGGCGCGGGAGCGGCTGCCGCACCTGTGCGGCCGTGACCCCTCGGGGCTGGACGAGGCGGGCCTCGCGCGGGCCGTCGTCGAGTCGGTCGCCGAGAACACCTCCGACGCCGTGGTCGGCCCGCTCCTGTGGGGAGCCGTCGGCGGCGTGCCGGGCCTGCTGGCCTACCGCGCGGTCAACACCCTCGACGCGATGGTCGGCCACCGGTCGCCGCGCCACGAGCGCTTCGGGTGGGCGGCCGCGCGCACGGACGACGTGGCCAACCTGCTGCCGGCCCGGCTGACGGCGGGCCTTGCCGTCGTACTCGCCCCGCTCGTCGGGGGCCGGCCGCGCGCCGCGGTCGCGGCGTGGCGCCGAGACGGCCACAAGCACCCCAGCCCCAACGCCGGCCCGGTCGAGGCCGCCTTCGCCGGGGCGCTCGGCCGCACCCTCGGGGGGCGGCTCGCCTACGCGGGCCGGGTCGAGGACCGGCCGCTGCTCGGCAACGGCCCGGCCCCCGGAGTCGACGACATCGCCCGTGCGACCCGCCTGTCCGGCGCGGTCTGCCTGGCCACCGGTGCCCTCGCCGTGGCGGCGGCGGCGGTGCGCAGGTGAAGGGCGCGCTGCTCGTCGCGGGCACCACCTCCGACGCCGGCAAGTCGGTGCTGACCGCCGGGCTGTGCCGGTGGCTCGCGCGGCAGGGCGTCACGGTCGCGCCGTTCAAGGCGCAGAACATGAGCCTCAACTCCCACGTCACCCTCGACGGGGCGGAGATCGGCCGGGCCCAGGCGATGCAGGCGGCCGCCGCCGGGATCGAGCCCGAGGCCGCGATGAACCCGGTGCTGCTCAAGCCCGGGTCCGACCGCACGTCGCAGGTCGTGCTGCTCGGCAAGCCCTACGCCGACGTGTCGGCGCTCACCTACCGCGACCACAAGGCCGCGCTGCTCGAGGTCGCGCTCGCCTGCCTCGCCGACCTGCGCGCCCGCTTCGACGTGGTCGTCTGCGAGGGCGCAGGCAGCCCGGCTGAGATCAACCTGCGGGCCACCGACATCGCCAACATGGGCCTTGCCCGTGCGGCCGACCTGCCGGTCCTCGTCGTCGGCGACATCAACCCCGGCGGGGTCTTCGCGGGGCTGTTCGGGACGGTCGCGCTGCTCAGCCCCGAGGACCAGGCGCTGGTCGTCGGCTTCGTGATCAACAAGTTCCGCGGCGACGTCGAGCTGCTCCGCCCCGGACTCGCGATGCTCGAGCGGCTCACCGGCCGACCGACCCTCGGGGTGCTGCCGTGGACGGAGGGCCTCGAGCTCGACGTCGAGGACTCCCTCGGCCTGTCCGCCCCCATCACGCCGCTGCCGGCGCTCGGCCGCGACGTCCTGCGGGTCTCCGTCATCCGGCTGCCGCGGCTGTCCAACTGGACCGACGTCGACGCGCTGCGCAGCGAGCCCGGCGTGCTGGTCCGCTTCGCGACGACGCCCGAGGAGCTCGCCGACGCCGACCTCGTGGTCCTGCCCGGCACCCGCCAGACCGTCGCCGACCTGCGCTGGTTGCGCGACCGCGGGCTCGCGGACGCGCTCGCCCGCCGGGTCGCCGAGGGACGCCCGGTGCTGGGCGTCTGCGGCGGCTACCAGATGCTCGGCACCACGATCGCCGACGACGTCGAGTCGCGCGCGGGGTCGGTCGACGGCCTCGGGCTGCTGCCGGTGACGACGGCCTTCGGGGCCGAGAAGGTGCTGGCCCGCCCGACCGGTTCGTGGCGCGGGCTGCCGGTCACCACGGCCTACGAGATCCACCACGGCGTCGTCACCCCGCACGGCGGCGAGGACTTCCCGGGCGGCTGCCGCGACGGCGTCGTCACCGGCACGGTCTGGCACGGCGCGCTGGAGAGCGACGGCCTGCGACGGCTGCTGCTCCAGGAGGTCGCAGCGGCCGCGGGCCGCGACTGGATTGCGGGGGAGCGGTCCTTCGTCGATGTCCGCCAGGCCCGGCTCGACGCCCTCGGTGACCTGGTGGCCGACCACCTCGACACCGACGCGGTCGTGCGGCTGATCGAGCAGGGCGCGCCGGCTGGGCTGCCGTTCGTGCCCCCCGGCGCCCCCTGACGCGGTCGCTCCAGCACGCCCCGCCCCGTGCCGCTCCTGACCGCCCCGGACCCCCTGGCCGGTTGATCTTCGCCTCCTTGCGACTCTCCGAGCGTGAGACATCGCAACAAGGCGAAGATCACCGCGGGATGTGGGGGTCAGGCGGCGCCGGCCATCGACTCCTTGAGAGCCGCGGCGGCGTCCTCCTTAGAGACCTTGATCCGGGAGAAGACCAGGCCCGCGGCGAGCAAGAAGCCGGCGGCGACGACGAAGCCGACGCCCCAGCCCTGCACCAGCGCGTCCTGCACGCGACCGAGCACTGCGAGGGTGTCAGGCGTGGGCGGACCGGACTGCAGCGCGGTGCGGACCTGCTCCTGCTTGGCCTCGAAGCCGTCGAGGACCGCGCCGCTGCGACCGGTGCTGACCGCGGCGAGCAGGGCGAGGCCGAGCGCACCACCGACCTGCTGGCCGGCGTTGAGCAGCGCTGAGGCGATGCCCGCGTCCTCGTGGGGGACGCCCGCGATGGCGGCGGCGGTGAGCGCCACGAAGGTCATGCCCATGCCCATCGCGACGAGGACCAGGGACGGCAGGATCACCGTGACGTAGCTGCTGTCGGGCTCGAGGCGCAGGCCGAGCAGCAGCATGCCGAGCGTCGCGAGCGACATGCCGGCCATGAGCAGCGGGCGGGCGCCGGTGCGGGCGAGGGTCTTCGCGGCGAAGGCCGCGCTGCCGCCGATGAGGAAGGTCATCGGCAGGAAGGCGAGGCCGGAGCGGATCGCGCTGTAGCCGTTGATCTGCTGCATCCACAGCACCACGAAGAAGAACAGCGCGAAGATGCCGGTGCCGACGAGCAGCGCACCGACGTCGGCCGCGAGGATGTTGCGGTTCTTGAACAGCCGGAACGGCACCAGCGGTGTCGGGGTGCGCAGCTGCCAGACCACGAAGGCGACCAGGAGTACGACGGCCGCGGCGAAGGTGAGCGCGCTCGTCGTACCCGTGGTCGTCGGGTCGTTGACCTTCACCAGGCCGTAGACCAGCGCGATGAGGCCGGTCGTCGCGAGGACCGCACCGGGGACGTCGAAGCCCTGGGCGGTCTCGTCCTTGCTCTCCGGCACGAAGCGCAGCGCCCCGACGGTCGCCAGGACCGCGATCGGGATGTTGACGAGCAGCACCCAGCGCCAGTTGAGGTAGTCGGTGAGCAGACCGCCGAGGATGAGGCCGAGGGCCGCGCCGCCGGCGGTGATGGCGGAGAAGACGCCGAGCGCCTTGTTGCGCTCCGGGCCCTCCTCGAAGGTCACGGTGAGCAGCGACAACGCGGCGGGCGACATGAGCGCGCCGCCGAGGCCCTGCAGCAGGCGCGCGGCGATGAGCATGCCGGGGTTGGCGGCCGCGCCACCGAGGGCCGAGGCGACGGCGAACAGCACGGCGCCGGCGATGAAGACCCGCCTGCGGCCGAGCCGGTCGGCCAGCTTGCCGCCCAGCAGCAGGAAGCCGCCGAAGGTCAGGGTGTAGCCGGTGACGACCCACGACAGGTCGGCCTGGGAGGTGAAGTCGAGCGCGCGGTAGATGTCGTCGAGCGCGACGTTCACAATGGTCGCGTCGAGCACGACCATGAGCTGGCTGATGGCGATCACGACCAGCGCGAGGCCCTTGTGGGTGGTGCCGTCTGCGCGGCGCACCTCACTGGTGACGGACATGGTGGACCTCTCTCGAAACGATTGGCTCAACGAGCGTAGACTGTTGACCGTTCTACGGTCAACGCGTGTAGAGTGAGTTTCATGACAGCGGAGGCCGTCCCTCGCGAGGAGCGCCGTCGCCGCACCGAGGCCGCGATCGTCGACGCCGCCCAGGCGCTGTTCGCCGAACTCGGCTACGAGCGGACGACGATCCGTGGGGTCGCCTCCCGGGCGGGGGTCGACCCGGCGCTCGTCATGCACTACTTCGGCAACAAGGAGGGGCTGTTCACGTCCTCGGCCCAGTGGCTGCACGAGCACGAGACCATCTCCACCGCGGTCTCCGACACTCTGCCCGCGGCGGCGCTGGCCGACCTGTTCGCGAAGTTCGAGGACTCGCCCGACAAGGGCTCTGCGGTGGCGCTGATGCGCGCGTGCCTGACGCACCCCTCGGCCGCCGCCGTCATGCGCGACGAGGTCATGTGCGAGCGCTCCGACGCGGTGGCGCGGGTGATCGGCGGTGACGAGGCCGAACTGCGGGCCGGCCTGGTCGGGGCCTGCATGATCGGGCTCGGGATGGCGCGCTACCTGCTCGAGCTGCCCGCCGTCGCCGGCGCGTCGCGCGAGGACATCACCCGGCTGCTGGAGCCGGCGCTGCGGGCGCTCGTCGAGCCGCCGGCCTAGCGGTCAGGGCCGGTCGCGGAAGACCCGGTCCGACAGCGCCTGCACGTCGCGGTCGAGGTCGTCGAGCCGCCGGTCCACCCCGTCGAAGCGGGTGTCCACCGCCGCGAAGCGGGCGTCCATCTCGCCCCGGAAGCCCGAGATCTCGCTGCGCAGCCCGGCGAAGAGCCCACGGAACTCGCTTCGCAGTGACGAGAACGCCACCGACCACGAGACCAGCAGTCCGCTGACGAGGACACCGAGGATGCCCAGCAGCACCCACGTCTGGGCGGTCGTCGTCATGCGAGCAGTCTGCGGGCGTCGGACCCCGGCCGCAAGGACCCGCGGCGCACCTGTGGACACTGGCTCCCCGTGACCTTGCTGCTCCTGTCCACCGCCGACACCGACCTGCTCGCCGCCCGCGCCGTGCCCGACCCCGCGTTGCCGCTGCGCCTGGCCAACCCGACCCGCCTCGACGCCCCGGTCGACTTCGAGGGCGTCTCGCTCGTCGTCGTCCGACTGCTCGGCGGGCGGCGTGCCTGGGACGGCCTCGACGACCTGCTCGCCCGCGCGACCGTCCCGGTGGTCCTGCTCGGCGGCGAGGGCGTCGACGCCGAGCTCACCGCGCTGTCGACCGTCCCGGCGGGCGTGGTCGCCGACGCCGCCGCCTACCTGCGCGAGGGGGGTACGACGAACCTCCGCGAGCTGGTCGCCTTCCTGTCCGACACGCTGCTGCTGACCGGCCACGGCTTCGAGCCGCCCACTCCGCTGCCCGCCTTCGGGGTCCACGGCGAGCGGGCCCGCGACGAGAGCCGGCCGACGGTCGGGGTCGTCTTCTACCGGGCCCACGAGCTGTCGGGCAACACCGGCTTCGTCGACGTGCTCTGCGACGCGCTCGAGGACAAGGGCGCCAACGCGCTGCCGGTCTACGTCGCGTCGCTGCGCCCCGACGCCGACGGCACGATCCCGGCCGTCACCGAGCTCTTCGCCGGTCGGGTCGACGCGCTCGTCGTGACGGTGCTCGCCGGTGGCGGCTCCAACCAGAGCGACGCGGAGACCTGGGACGCGCGCGCGCTGCAGGCTCTCGACGTACCCGTCCTGCAGGGCCTGTGCGTGACCTCCTCGCGCGCCGAGTGGGCCGACTCCGACGCGGGCCTCGCGCCTATCGACGCCGCGATGCAGGTCGCGATCCCGGAGTTCGACGGGCGACTGATCACCGTGCCGTTCTCCTTCAAGGAGACCGGCGCGGACGGCATCCCGGTCTACGTCGCCGACGCCGAGCGGGCCGCCCGCGTCGCGGGCATCGCGGTCAACCACGCGCGGCTGCGCTACGTGCCCAACGGCGAGAAGAAGCTCGCGCTGGTGCTGTCGAGCTACCCCACGAAGCACTCGCGGGTCGGCAACGCGGTCGGGCTCGACACCCCGGCGTCGGCGGTCGTGCTGCTGCGGGCGCTCCGTGAGGCGGGCTACGACGTCGGGGACTTCCCGGAGGACGGCGACGAGCTGGTCCACACCCTCATCGCCGCCGGCGGCCACGACGTCGAGTGGCTGACCGAGGAGCAGCTGTCGGCGGCCGTCGCACGGGTGCCGCTGTCGTCGTACGAGCAGTGGTTCTCCGAGCTGCCCGACGTGCTGCGCGCGAAGATGCTCGAGCACTGGGGGGCGCCGCCCGGCTCGCTCTACGTCGACGGCGACGACATCGTGCTGGCGGCGCTGCAGTACGGCAACGTCGTGCTCGCGATACAGCCGCCGCGCGGCTTCGGCGAGAACCCGATCGCGATCTACCACGACCCCGACCTGCCGCCGTCGCACCACTACCTCGCGGCCTACCGCTGGCTGGCGACCGACTTCGGCGCGCACGCGGTCATCCACGTCGGCAAGCACGGGACGCTCGAGTGGCTGCCCGGTCGCGGTCTCGGGCTCGGTGCCGACGACGCACCCGACGCGGTGCTCGGCGACCTGCCTCTGTTCTACCCCTTCATCGTCAACGACCCGGGCGAGGGCACGCAGGCCAAGCGCCGCGGGCACGCGACCGTCGTCGACCACCTCGTCCCGCCGATGGCCAGGGCGGAGTCGTACGACGAGATGGCGCGGCTCGAGCACCTGCTCGACGAGTACGCCACGGTGCAGGCGCTCGACCCGGCGAAGGTCCCGGTGCTGCAGGCGCAGATCTGGGAGCTCGTGACGGCCGCGCAGCTGCACCACGACCTGCACGTGGACGAGGCCCAGCCGGGCGAGGACGTCTTCGACGACGTCGTGCTGCACCTCGACGGCTACCTCTGCGAGGTCAAGGACGTCCTCATCCGCGACGGACTGCACGTCTTCGGTCAGGCGCCGGTCGACGAGGCCTTGGTCAACCTGGTGCTCGGGGTCCTGCGGGCGCAGCAGTCCTGGGGCGGGGTCACGGGCGCGGTGCCCGGTCTGCGCCGGGTGCTCGGCGAGGCCTACGGCGAGGCCGAGGACGACCGGGTCGGCTCCGACCGGCTCGAGGGGCTGGCGCGGCAGCTGGTCGAGGGCGTGGCCGCCCGCGGCTGGACCGATGCCGCAGCCGTGTGCGCCTCGGTCCTGGACCGTGACGTGCCTGGTGCCGTCGCATCGCTCGAGTTCGCCTGCACCGAGGTGGTGCCGCGGCTGCGGCGCACCACCGACGAGGTCGACAACCTGCTGCACGGGCTGTGCGGCGGCTTCGTCCCTGCCGGTCCTTCCGGCTCGCCCACCCGTGGTCTCGTCGGCGTGCTGCCGACCGGGCGCAACTTCTACTCCGTCGACCCGAAGGCCATCCCGTCGCGCAACGCCTGGGACACCGGGCGGGCGCTGGCCGACTCGCTGCTGTCGCGCTACCTCGCCGACCACGGCGACTACCCCGACTCCGTCGGCCTCGTCGTGTGGGGGACCTCGGCGATGCGCACCGCCGGTGACGACATCGCGGAAGCCCTGTGGTTGCTGGGCGTCCGGCCGGTCTGGGACCAGGCGTCGCGTCGGGTCACCGGGCTCGAGGTCGTGCCCCGTGAGGAGCTCGGCCGGCCGCGCGTCGACGTCACCCTGCGGATCAGCGGCTTCTTCCGCGACGCCTTCCCCCACGTCGTGTCGCTGCTCGACGACGCGGTCCGCCTCGTCGCCGACCTCGACGAGGACGACAACCTCGTCCGTCGCCACGTGATGACCGACATCGCCGCGGGCGTCGACGAGCGCCGGGCCACCGCCCGGATCTTCGGCTCGAAGCCCGGGGCCTACGGCGCCGGCCTGCTGCCGCTCATCGACAGCCGCGACTGGAAGACCGACGCCGACCTCGCCGAGGTCTACGCCGTCTGGGGCGGCTACGCCTACGGCCGGGGTCTCGACGGCGCGGCGGCGCGCACCGACATGGAGCGGGTCTACCGGCGGGTGCGCGTCGCGGCGAAGAACCAGGACACCCGCGAGCACGACATCGTCGACAGCGACGACTACTTCCAGTACCACGGCGGGATGGTCGCGGCGGTCCGCGCACTGACGGGGGAGAGCCCCGCGGCGTACGTCGGTGACTCTGCCGTGCCCGACGCGGTCCGCACCCGCACCCTGCAGGAGGAGACGCACCGCGTCTTCCGGGCCCGCGTCGTCAACCCGCGGTGGATCGCCGCGATGCAGCGGCACGGCTACAAGGGCGCCTTCGAGATGGCCGCGACGGTCGACTACCTCTTCGGCTACGACGCCACCGCCGGCGTCGTGGACGACTGGATGTACGAGAAGCTCGTCACGTCCTACGTCACGGACCCGGTCAACAAGGCCTTCATGCAGAAGAGCAACCCGTGGGCGCTGCGCGGCATCGCCGAGCGGCTGCTCGAGGCGGCCGACCGCGGGCTGTGGGCGGAGCCGACCGGCGAGGCGGTCGAGGCGCTGAAGGCGGTCTACCTGGAGACCGAGGGAGACCTCGAGGAATAGGCCGTCCCCGCCGTGGGGCCGCCGGACAGATCATCAGCACCTGCAGGCCTTGTGCCCCCACCAGTGCGGGTCCAGTGCTGTCCGAAAAAGTCGTCCACACCCTTTGCGCTGGGCCAGATCCGGGCTACCATTAGCACAGAGTTGCGAACGGCTCGATCGGGGGTGGTCACGGTGGTGCAGGCGACGGCGGGGGTCCCGGCTGACGTGCGCGTGACCGATGCCCGGGTTGCGGTCCAGGCAGCGATCGAGCCGTCTGCTGACGGGCTGGTCGCGGCGGCGGATGTGCACGAGCTGCTCGCGATGCAGGCCGAGATCGCCGCCGCGGTCGCGGCCCGGTTGCAGGTCGTGGACGCGACCCAGACCTGGCAGCAGACCGGGTCGAAGGCGCAGTGGGCCTGGCTCACCCGGCACTCCGCGACGGAGACGTCCGCGCCGATGAGCCCGTCGGAGGCGCGCCGGTGGGCGAAGCTCGCCCGCGGCCTGCGGGAGCGGCCGGCGGTGGAGCGGCTGCTGCGGTCGGCGCGGATCAGCGCCGCCCACGCCACGGTGCTGCTCACGCAGCTGGACCTGCTCGACAAGCGCATCATCGGGACGGCCCTCAACAGCCCGGAGTGGCTGGTGGAGCAGGAGCAGGCGTTCTGCGACCTCGCGGAGCTCACCGACCCGCTCGTGCTGCAACGCGAGCTCGGCAAGCGGCTGCGGGCTCTGGCTCCGGAGCCGGCAGCGGAGGAGGACCGGGACAAGGTCACCGAGCGCAAAGCCTCCCTGACCGAAGGGTTCGCGGGGATGTGGAACCTCATCGGGACGCTCGACCCGCACAGCGGGCAGGTGCTGAAGGCCGCGTTGAGTGCGTGGCGGCGCAACGACCAGACTGCCGGGGACACCCGCAGCCCCGCGCAGCGTGACGTCGACGCGCTCGTCGGGATCGCCACGTTCTGGATGGCCCGGACCGAGACCGTCACCCGAGGCCGCGGGGTGCAGCTCGTCGTGACCGTCCCCGAAGCCCGGCTCGCGGCCCATCAGAGCCAACGCGACCTCTACGGGGTCCCGGTGACCTGCCCGGACACCGGGGCACGCTTGCCGGACCCGTTCACCGAGCCGCTGTTCACCCGCGACGGGCAGCTTCTGCCCCACACCGACACCACCGGTCCTGATGCGTTGCCGCCGGAGTTGCTCGGCGACCCGGTCCCACCGGCGACCTACCCTGACGGGACCGCGGTGGCGGAGTCCACGTTGGAGATGCTGCTGTGCAACGCGACCCTGACCCGGGTCGTGCTCGACCAGGACTCAGCGGTGCTCGACGTCGGCAGGGGCAGTCGCGTCTTCACCCACCCGCAGTGGCTCGCGAGCATGACCCAGTGGGACTGGAAGTGCGCGACCGACGGCTGCCAAGCCCCAGCTGACCGCCTCGAGCTCCACCACGCCCTGTGGTGGCGCAACGGCGGCACCACCGACCTGATCAACTGCGCCCCGCTCTGCACCGGCACCAGCAGCTGCCACACCCGCGTCCACGACGGCGCGACCCTGCGACTACGAGACGGCCGGCTCCTCGACCAGCACGGCTTCCGAACCGCCGAACCCCGCGAGCAGGTCTGGCCACCGCCCCTGCCCGCCCGGCCACCACGGGAGTCCCGCACCGCAGCAGCTGCGAGCCACCGCCTCCACACCATCCTCCGCCCCGCAGCCTGACCCGCCGGCCCAGGACTCGGTCAGGTGTCCACGTCCTGGCGCGGAGCACCCACCGAGACCCACGTGCTGGGCGTCACCGGCCACCGTGATCAAGGTCTACGGCCCCTGGCCGTCAGCCTGGCTGAGCGACTGTTACGGCTCCAGCATGTGGGCCAGTGCTGTGACCGTGTTCCAGTTCCGGAAGGTCGTGACAGGCGCAGGCGGCGTGCGGCCGAGGGCTGGCATGAGCTTGCTGGCGGCAGCGCCATGAGGACACCAGAGGAACAGCTCCCGGGAACGGCAGGCAAGAGCCTCGGGAGGGACCGGAGCCGGCACGCGTGCCGGGTCGTGCGGCCGCGAGCAGAAGACGACGAAGTGACGACGGGGGTCCGTGGCCACGTCCCGTAGGGGGTTCTCGGCGACCACCGCCTTCACGGCGTCCGCCTCCCGGACGACGACGCCCACGTCGAGCCCGAACCCTGAGCCGAGAACCTGGCGAACTCGTGCCGCCACCTCCTCCTCTGTCCCCTGCGAGGTGAGCGCAACGTTGCCGCTCTGGAGATGGCTGCTGACGTCGTCGAAGGCGTCGCGGACGAGGGCGGTGCGCAGCGCAGCCATGTCGATGCGGTTGTTCGGCCCGGCGTTCACGCCCCGCAAGAGAACGGCGAAGCGCACCGTTACCTCTCCCGTCCGAACGACCACATGGCCGCATCGTTGCAGGCGTGCGTGCTGCAGCGTGGCGCCCATGCCACACCCCTGTCGCACATTCTGAGCGCGAGCTCGTCGCTGCTGGTGACGATTCCGCGGCAGGTGCCGCCGGCACCGGACCAGCGGATGTGCTGAGCTCGCGGCGCGGGCACGCAACCCGTCGTACTCCCGTGGTGTTCTTGGCTGCGTGGACCTCGGCGCGTTCTTCCTGGTGAGCTTGGCCGTGATCGTGGTGCCGGGGGTCGACATGGCGCTCGTTACGCGCCAGGTGCTGCTGCACGGGCGAAGGGCCGGTGTCGTCACGGTCGCGGGGCTGGTCAACGGTGGGCTGCTCCACACTGCCTTCGCCGTGCTGGGGCTGTCGGCGCTGCTCGCGGCGTCGGCGACCGCGTTCACGGTGCTGCGCTACGTCGGTGCCGGCTACCTGCTGTACCTCGGTGCGTCGTCGTTGCTCGCCGCCCGACGCGCCCGCGACGAGCCCGACGTAGCCCCGGCACCGGTGAGCCTCGAGCGGGCCTACCGGACCGCGCTGCTCACCAACCTCACCAACCCGAAGGTGGCGGTGTTCTTCCTGACGTTCCTGCCGCAGTTCGTCGACCCGGACCGCCCGGTCGGCCCGCAGACGGCGGTGCTGTCGG
Source organism: Mycobacteriales bacterium (assembly GCA_030697205.1). NCBI lineage: Bacteria > Bacillati > Actinomycetota > Actinomycetes > Mycobacteriales > Mycobacteriales bacterium. The sequence goes on along the minus strand of JAUYQP010000010.1, from coordinate 113,951 downwards.
TGGCGTTCATGGCGATGGCCACGGCGTGGCTGCTCGGCTACGTCGCGCTGCTCGGCAGGGTGCGCCACGTCCTGCAGCGGCCATCCGTGCGGCGCCGCATCGAGCAGGTCTCCGGCGTGGTGCTGGTCGGCATGGGGCTGCGGCTGGCCACGGAGCACTAGCGGCCGGCACTACAGGCGTACGTCGACCTCGTGGCTGTCGGTGCCGCTCTCGAGGTAGGCGCGGATCGCTGCGGCCGTCGCCTCGTCGCGGACCCGTCGGGCGTGGACGCTCGTGACGGCGGCCTCGAGGCCGGGCCAGCGGGCGAGCAGCGGGTCGGTGCGCAGGTCGGTCATGCCCGGGACAACGAGCCTCCGGGCAGCGCGACGTCACCCGACCGGGTGAGCGTCAGGGCAGGTAGAGGACGCGTACCGGGGCATCGGGGTCGAACTGCGAGGCGTGGCGCTCCAGCGCGGCCAGCTGCGCGTGGGCCTGCGGGCACGGGAAGCCCCAGCGGCGCTCGACCTGCTGGGACGCCCGCATCAATGCCGCGCGGCTGAGGTCGACGAACTCTGCGACCGGATAGCAGGCGTCATGGACGAGCAGCGAGCGCACGGCCGACGAGGGCGTGTGGCACTGCTCGTCGCTGCCGTCCGGCCACCTGACGGCGAACCCGGACCCGTCGTCGCCCACTCGCTCAGGCTGACGAGCCGGGGTGTCCGTGAGGTGCCGGTCACATCACCGTCTCGTGTCGTGCCGTCTCGGTGGCGTTGCGCCTTGCCGCCCTGCCCGGTGAGGGAGCCGGGCGATAGGGTCGGGGGAGCCGACGACGGCACGGAGGAAGCCGGTGCGAGTCCGGCGCGGTCCCGCCACTGTGATCCCCCTCGATCCGGGGAAGCCAGACACTCCCGCCGTCGACCCGACCACCCGGGGCGCGGACCCCCAGGAAGGCACCACTGCGTGAGCGCGCCTCTCTACCCCTTCTCCGCCGTCGTCGGGCTCGACGACCTGCGGCTGGCCCTCGTCGTCAACGCCGTCTCCCCGGCCGTCGGTGGCGTGCTGGTCCGAGGCGAGAAGGGCACCGCGAAGTCGACCGTGGTGCGCGCCCTCGCCGCGCTGCTCCCACCGGTCGAGGTCGTCGCGGGCTGCCGCTTCTCCTGCGGCCCGGCCGACCCCGACCCCACCTGCCCCGACGGCCCGCACGTCGACGTCGAAGCGGCCACGCGTCCGGCCAGGCTGGTCGAGCTGCCCGTGGGTGCCTCCGAGGACCGCCTGGTCGGCTCGCTCGACCTGGAGCGGGCGCTGACGAGCGGCGTCACGGCCTACGAGCCGGGCCTGCTCGCCGCGGCGCACCGCGGGGTGCTCTACGTCGACGAGGTCAACCTGCTCCACGACCACCTCGTCGACCTGCTGCTCGACGCCGCTGCGCTGGGCACGTCCTACGTCGAGCGCGAGGGCGTCTCGGTCCGCCACGGCGCGCGCTTCCTGCTCGTCGGCACGATGAACCCGGAGGAGGGCGAGCTGCGTCCGCAGCTGCTCGACCGCTTCGGCCTGACCGTCGAGGTCTCGGCGACCCGCGACCCGGTCGAGCGCGCCGACGTCGTGCGCCGCCGGCTCGCCTTCGAGGCCGACCCGGCCGGCTTCGCCGCCGACTGGGAGGCCGACGACGCGGCGCTGGCCGAGCGGATCGCGGTGGCCCGCGACCACCTGCCCAAGGTCGTCCTGTCCGACCGCGCGCTGCGCGAGATCACCACCGTCTGCGCGGCCTTCGACGTCGACGGCCTGCGTGCCGACCTCGTCACCGCGAAGGCCGCGATCGCGCTCGCCGCCTGGGACGGCCGCGACGAAGTCACCACCGACGACGTGCGCACCGCGGCCCGCCTCGCCCTGCCGCACCGTCGCCGTCGTACGCCCTTCGAGGCCCCCGGTCTCGACGAGCAGCAGCTCGACGACGCCCTGTCCTCGGTCACCCCCGACGACACCGACCCGGATCCGGACCCCACGCCCCCTCCCACCCCACCGTCCGCAACGTCCGCCTACCCGGACGACGCCGCGGTGGGACCCGGGCAGACGTCCGACGAGGGTCCTGCGACGACGTCCGCCGACCCGGGAGCGGCCGCCTCGGACGCCGAGCAGACGTCGCGCGGCCAGGGGAGCGCGGGTGAGCGGACGGCGGAGGCGGACGAGGCCTACAAGGCGGTCGCGCTCACCGTCGACGGGGTCAACCGCCGCGGCGGCGCGGCGGGCCGTCGCTCGCGCACCGAGGGCGGCACCGGCCAGACCACAGGCGCCCGCCTGCCCCGCGGTCCCGTCCGCGGCGTCCACCTCACGGCGACCCTGCGCGCCGCGGCCCCCCACCAGCGGGCCCGCGGTCGTCAGGACCTGCTCGTCGTACGACGTGAGGACCTGCGCGAGTCGGTCCGCGAAGGGCGGGAGGGCAACCTCGTGCTCTTCGTCGTCGACGCGTCCGGCTCGATGGCCGCGCGGCAGCGGACCGGCGCGGTGAAGGGCGCGGTCCTGTCGCTGCTCACCGACGCCTACCAGCGGCGCGACAAGGTCGCCATGGTGACCTTCCGGGGGAGTGCCGCGGAGCTGGTCCTGCCGCCGACCGCGAGCGTCGAGGCCGCCGTCGCCCGGCTGCGCGTCCTGCCGACCGGTGGCCGCACCCCGCTGTCCGACGGGCTGCTGCGCGCCGCCGAGCTGCTGCGCGTCGAGGCCGTCCGCGACCCCGCGCGGCGGGCCCTCGTCGTCGTCGTCACCGACGGCCGGCACACCTCAGGCCCGTCGCCCGAGCTGGCTGCCGCGCACCTCGCCGCGACCGGCGCGACGGTCGTCGTCGTCGACTGCGAGAGCGGGCCGGTGCGGCTCGGGCTCGCCCAACGGCTCGGCGAGCAGGTCGGTCGCGCGATCCGGCTCGAGGAGCTCTCCGCCGAGTCGCTCACCCGCGTCGTGAAGGCGGCCTGACATGCCGTCGATCCGGAGGATCGCCTGATGCCACAAGGACAGCCGACCGAGGTCCCCGACGACGGCCTCACCACCCGCCAGCGCCGCAACCGCGCGCTCGTCGTGGTCCACACCGGCGAGATGAAGGGCAAGTCGACCGCGGCCTTCGGGATGGCCCTGCGGGCCTGGAACCAGGGCTGGTCGATCGGTGTGTTCCAGTTCGTCAAGAGCGCGAAGTGGAAGGTCGGCGAGGAGCAGGCCCTGAAGGTCCTCGGCGACAGCGCCGAGGGCGGCACCGTCGCCTGGCACAAGATGGGCGAGGGCTGGTCCTGGACCCGCAAGGCCGGCACCGACGACGACCACGCCGCCAACGCCCTCGAGGGCTGGGAGCAGGTCAAGCGCGACCTCGCCGCGGAGACCTACCGCTTCTACGTCCTCGACGAGTTCACCTACCCCATGACGTGGGGCTGGGTGTCGGTCGACGACGTCGTCGAGACGCTGGCGAGCCGCCCCGGCACGCAGCACGTCGTGATCACCGGCCGCGACGCCGACCCGCGGCTGCTCGAGGTCGCCGACCTCGTCATGGAGACCCGCAAGGTCAAGCACCCGATGGACGCCGGGCAGAAGGGCCAGCGGGGGATCGAGTGGTGAGCGCGCCCCGCCTGGTCCTCGCCGCCCCGTCCTCCGGTGCCGGCAAGACCACCGTCGCCACTGGTCTGATGGCGGCGCTGCGCCGGCGCGGCCTGGCCGTCAGCCCGCACAAGGTCGGCCCCGACTACATCGACCCCGGCTACCACTCGCTCGCGACCGGCCGGCCCGGCCGCAACCTCGACCCGGTGCTCGTCGGCGAGGACCTCGTCGCGCCGCTGTTCCTCCACGGTGCGCGCGACGCCGACGTCGCGGTCGTCGAGGGCGTCATGGGCCTCTTCGACGGGCGCGGTGCGACCGCCTTCGGCTCGACCGCCCACGTCGCGCGGCTGCTCGACGCACCTGTCGTGCTCGTCGTCGACGCGTCGTCGATGTCGCGCTCGGTCGCGGCGCTGGTGCACGGCTTCACGTCGTACGACGACAGCGTCCGCCTCGCGGGCGTCGTCCTCAACCGGGTCGGCTCGGACCGTCACGAGGCGCTGCTGCGCGAGGCGCTCGGCGACGTGCCCGTGCTGGGTGTGCTGCGCCGCGACGCCGGCATCGAGGTGCCGTCGCGCCACCTCGGTCTGGTGCCGGCCGCCGAGCGGTCCGCGGAGGCGCTGGCCGTCGTCGACCGGCTCGCGCTGCTCGCGGAGGCCTCCCTCGACCTCGACGCCCTGCTCGCCGTGGCCCGCTCTGCCGGGCCGCTCGACGCGCTGCCCTGGTCCCCGGATGTGGCGATCACTGACGGGGCGCAGGCGGGCGTGATCGCCACATCCTCCGGAGGATCAGCGCCGACCCGGCCGGTCGTCGCGGTCTTCGGGGGAGCGGCCTTCACGTTCTCCTACGCCGAGACCACCGAGCTGCTCACCGCGGCCGGCGCCGACGTCGTCACCGTCGACCCGCTGCGCGACGCCCATCTGCCCGCCAGCACCCGCGGCCTGGTCATCGGTGGCGGCTTCCCCGAGGTCCACGCGGCGGCGCTGTCGGCCAACGCGACCCTGCGCGCCGACATCGCCGCCCTGGCCACGACCGGCGCGCCGATCGCGGCCGAGTGCGCCGGCCTGCTCTACCTCTGCGAGGAGCTCGACGGGCTGCCGATGTGCGGTGTCGTCGCGGCGACCGCACGCATGACCGACAGCCTCACCCTCGGCTACCGCGAGACGAAGGCCGCCGTCGCGTCGTGGGTCGGCGACCTGCCGGTCACCGGTCACGAGTTCCATCGCACCCAGGTCGACCCGGTCGGTGGCGGAGCGTGGGCCAACGGTGAGGGCTTCGTCGCAGGTGCGGTCCACGCGTCGTACCTCCACCTGCACTGGGCTGGGATCCCGGGCATCGCGACGCGCTTCGTGGAGGCTGCCCGATGCGCCTGACCGGAGTGGGAGTGGGCCCGGGCGACCCGGAGCTCGTGACGGTCAAAGCCGTGCGCGTGCTGCGCGAGGCCGACCTCGTCGTGGTGCCCGTGATGGACGCCGACGAGCAGGGCCGCGCGGAGGCGACCGTCCGGGCCCATGTCGACCACGACCGCATCACCCGGCTGGTCTTCGCCCTCGACGACCGAGGCGGCGCGACCGACACCCGCCGACAGGCCTGGGAGGACGCCGCCGACGCGGTCGCCGACCACCTGCGGTCGACCGGCGGGACGGTGGCCTTCGCGACCATCGGCGACCCGGCCGTCTACTCCACCTTCACCTACCTCGCCGACGCGGTGCGCGAGCGGCTGCCCGAGGTCGAGGTCGACACCGTGCCCGGCATCACCGCGATGCAGGACCTCGCGAGCCGCTCCGGCACCGTGCTGTGCGAGGGCACCGAGTCGCTCGCGCTGCTGCCGCTGACCGCGGGGCTCGAGGCCTTCGAGGAGGCGCTCACCCACTTCGACAGCGTGGTCGCCTACAAGGGCGGTCGCCACGTCGCGAGGCTGCGCGACGTCCTGGCCCGGCACGGCCGACTCGACGACGCGGTCTTCGGCTCGGCCCTCGGCCTGCCCGACCAGCAGGTCGGCCCGCTCGCCGACGCGCCCGCCGAGGCGGCGTACCTCTCGACCGTCATCGTCCCCGCTCGACGCACCACCCGTGGAGGCAAGCTGTGACCGGGCTCGTGAGCTTTGTCGGGGCGGGCCCGGGCGCGGCCGACCTCATCACCCTGCGCGGGGCGCAGCGCATCGCCGAGGCCGACATCGTCATCTGGGCCGCGTCGCTCGTGCACGAGGACGTCCTTCAGCACGCCCGGCCCGACGCGGTGGTCGTCAACTCCGCGGAGCACTCGCTCGAGGGCATCACCGGGCACTACGAGCGGGCCGCGCGCGAGGGCCTGCGGGTCGCGCGCATCCACTCCGGAGACCCGGCGCTGTGGGGCGGTACCCAGGAGCAGAAGGAGCTGTGCGACTCCCTCGGCCTCGCCACCGAGGTCATCCCGGGGGTCAGCAGCTTCTCCGCGGTCGCGGCGCTCGTGCAGCGCGAGCTCACCATCCCCGAGGTCGCGCAGTCGGTCGTGCTCACCCGCCTCGAGGGCGGCAAGACGCCGATGCCGCCGCGAGAGACGGTCCGGGCCTACGCCGAGATCGGCGCGACGATGTGCCTGTTCCTGTCGGCCGCGCGGACCAAGCAGCTGCAGACCGAGCTGCTCGCGGGGTCCTACGACGAGGACACCCCGTGCGTGGTCGCCTATGCCGCGACCTGGCCGGACGAGCTGCTCTTCGAGTGCCGGCTCGGCGAGCTGGCCGACCGCGTGAAGGAGCACAAGCTCTACAAGCACACGCTGGTGCTGGTCGGACCCGCGCTCGCGAGCCAGGGCACGCGGTCGCACCTCTACCACCCGGGTCACTTCCACGAGCACCGCAAGGTGGAGTCGCAGGAGGCGCGGGCCGCGCTGAAGGCCTCGCGATGAGCGAGATCAGGGAGCCGGACCTGCCGCGCACCGCAAAGGTCCGCACCGGCCCGCTGCGGTCGGGCTGGACCACGGGCACCTGCTCCAGCGCCGCGGCGAAGGCCGCCGCGCTGGCGCTGCGCGACCAGGTCGCGGTCGAGCACGTCGACGTCGCGCTGCCGAGCGGTCAGCGGGTCTCCTTCGCCGTCGAGGAGTGCTCGTTCGGCGCCACAGAAGCGACCGCCGTCGTGGTCAAGGACGCCGGCGACGACCCTGACGTCACCCACGGCGCGCACCTCACCGTGACGGTCTCCTGGGCCGACGAGCTGTCCCTGCACGCCGGCACCGGGGTCGGCACCGTCACCAAGCCGGGCCTCGGCCTCGAGGTGGGTGGGCCGGCCATCAACCCGGTGCCGCGCGAGATGATCACGCAGGCCGTCCGGGAGGTCACCGACCGCGGGCTGCGCGTCGAGGTGTCGGTCCCCGACGGCGAGAAGCGCGCGAAGAAGACGACCAACGCACGGCTCGGCATCCTCGGCGGCATCTCCATCCTCGGCACCACCGGCGTCGTGCGTCCGTTCTCCACCGAGTCGTGGCGGGCCTCCGTCGTGCAGGCCGTCGGCGTCATGGCCGCGCAGGGCCTGCCGACGCTGGTGCTCGCGACCGGTGGCCGCACCGAGAAGGGCGCGATGGCGCTGCTGCCCGACCTGCCCGACGTCTGCTTCGTCGAGGTCGGCGACTTCACCGGGGCGGCGCTGCGCCGGGCGGTCGAGCTCGGCCTGTCGCAGGTCGTCTTCGTCGGGATGGTCGGCAAGCTCGCCAAGCTCGCGGGCGGCGTCGTCATGACCCACTACACCCGCTCGAAGGTGCCGCTCGACGTGCTGGCCGACCTCGAGCCGACGACTGCCGCCGCGGTCCGCGAGGCCAACACCGCCCGCCACGCCTACGAGCTGTGGGAGACCGCCGGGGTGCTGCGGGTCGCCGGTGACCGGCTGTGCGAGGCCGTGCAGGACGTGCTGCAGCGCTTCACCGAGGGCGCCCTCACCGCCGAGGTCGCGATGGTGGACTTCACCGGTCGCCGCGTCGTCGCCGCGACCCGAGAGGACTGGGTGACCGCCGCGTGATCACTGTCATCGGCTACGACGGGGAGCTGTCCCCGCGCGCCCTCGACCGGCTCGAGCGGGCCACTCTCGTCGTCGGCGGGCAGCGCCACCTCGACGCGGTGCCGGTGCCCGCCGGGGCGCGCACCGTCGTCATGGGTGACGTCCGGGAGGCCGTGGCCGAGGCGGTCGGTCATGACGGCCCCGTCGTCGTGGTCGCGAGCGGCGACCCCGGCTTCTTCGGCATCGTGCGGCGGCTGCGGTCCGCGGGCGCCACTCCCGAGGTGGTCCCCGCTCTCACGTCCGTCGCCGTGGCCTTCGCCCGCGCGGGCCTGCGCTGGGACGACGCCGAGGTGGTCAGCGCCCACGGCCGCGACCTGCGCCTGGCCGTCAACACCTGCCGCCGCTCGCGCAAGACCGCGGTCCTCACCGCCCCCGGGTCCGGCCCGCGCGAGCTCGGCGAGGCCCTCGCGCAGCGGCCCGACCGGGTGCTGTTCGTCGCGGAGCGGCTCGGCGAGGCCGACGAGCGCACCGGCTGGTTCAGCGCGGAGGAGGCCGCGGCGCGTGACGACTGGCTCGAGCCCAACGTCGTCATCGTCACCGACCCGCTGCACGACGACGAGGCCGACGCCCCCATGCCGTGGCGCCTCGGCGGCCTCGGCGTCCCCGACGGCTGGGCCCTGCCCGAGGACGCCTTCCAGCACCGCGACGGCATGGTCACGAAGTCCGAGGTGCGCGCCCACGTGCTGGCCCGGCTCGCGCCCCGCCCCGGCCTGCTCGTCTGGGACGTCGGTGCCGGCAGCGGTTCGGTCGGCATCGAGTGCGCCCGCTTCGGCGCGGCCGTCGTCGTCGTCGAGCGCTACGAGGAGCAGGCCGCGCGCGCCGAGGTCAACGCGGCGCTCCACGACGTGCCGGTCCAGGTCGTCGTCGGTGTCGCCCCCGAGGTCCTCGCCGTCCTGCCCGACCCTGACGCCGTCTTCGTCGGTGGGGGAGGGCCGGAGGTCGTCGCCGCGGTCGCCGCCCGCCGGCCCCGCCGCGTCGTCGTCGCGGTCGCCGCGCTCGAGCGGGTCGTGCCGACCATCGAGGCGCTCGTCGGCTACGACACCGAGGCCGTGATGCTGCAGGCGCAGCGGCTCGTGCCGCTCGCCGGCGCGCACCGCCTCGCGCCCACCAACCCCGTCTTCGTCGTGTCCGGAGTGCTCACGTGATCGGCCTCGTCACCACCACCGCCGCGGGTCGCAGCGCCGCCCAGCGGCTGGCGGGCGGGCTCGGGCAGACCACGTCGTACGACGTCCGCGAGATCGCCACCGCCTGGCGCGAGTGCGACGCGCTCGTCTGCTTCCTCGCCACCGGCGCGACCGTCCGGCTGCTCGCCCCGCTGCTGGAGGGCAAGGACGTCGACCCCGGAATCGTGTGCGTCGACGAGGCGCTGCGCTTCGCGGTGCCGGTGCTCGGCGGGCACGGCGGCAGGGCCAACGACCTCGCCCACACCGTCTCGCAGCTGCTCGGCACCACGGCCGTCGTCACGACCGCGACCGATGCCGTCGGCCTGCCCGGTCTCGACACCCTCGGCTGGCCGGTCGAGGGCGCGGTCGCGACCGTCAGTCGAGCGATGCTCGACGGGGAGCCGGTGCAGCTCGTCGCCGACGCGACCTGGCCGCTGCCGCCCCTACCCGTCGGTGACGACGGCGAGCACGTCGTGGCGGTCACCGACCGGCTCGTCGCTCTCGACCCCCTGACCGCTGTGCTGCGGCCGCCGTCGCTGGTGCTCGGGATCGGGGCCTCCCGCGGGGTCGGTGCCGACGAGCTCGAGGACCTGGTTGACCGCGCCCTCGCCGACGCCGGCCTGTCCGCCAGCTCGGTCGCGCTGGTCGCGACCGTCGAGGCGAAGGCCGACGAGGCCGGGCTCCTCGAGCTGTGCGCGCGCCGCGGCTGGCAGCTCGTCACCCACCCGGCCGAGCAGCTCGCGACGGTCACGGTCCCCAACCCCAGTGACGAGCCGCTGAAGGTGCTCGGCACCCCGTCGGTCGCCGAGGCCGCCGCGTCGCTGCACGGCGCGCTGGTCGTGGAGAAGCAGAAGTCCGCGATGGGCACGGTCGCAGTGGCGCGACGCGCCCCGCGGGGTCGGCTCGCGCTGGTCGGGCTCGGCCCGGGAGCTCGTGACCTGCTCACCCCGCGGGCCGCCGACGAGCTGCGCCGCGCGTCGGTGTGGGTGGGCCTCGACCAGTACGTCGACCAGGTGCGCGACCTCGCCCGCCCCGGCACCCGGATGCTCGTGACCGGCCTCGGCAAGGAGGAGGAGCGGGCCCACAGCGCCGTCGCCGAGGCCCGGCTCGGCCACGCGGTCGCCCTGATCGGCAGCGGCGACGCCGGGGTCTACGCGATGGCCTCGCCGGCCCTCGAGGTCGCCGACGACACGATCGACGTGGTGGGCGTGCCCGGCGTGACGGCTGCCCTGGCCGCGTCGTCGTTACTCGGCGCACCGCTCGGTCACGACCACGCCTCGGTCAGCCTCTCTGACCTGCACACGCCGTGGGAGGCCATCGAGCGGCGGGTCCGGGCCGTGGCCGAGGGCGACCTCGTCGTCACCTTCTACAACCCGCGCAGCCGGGGTCGCGACTGGCAGCTCGCCAAGGCCGTCGGGATGCTGCTCGAGCACCGACCGGCCAGCACCCCGGTCGGCATCGTCACCAACGCCTCCCGACCCGACGAGACCGTCGTGCTCACGACCCTCGGGGAGCTCGACGTCGAGGACGTCACGATGTACGCCTGCGTCGTCGTCGGGTCGTCGCAGTCGGTCGTCGTCGGCGGCCGCTTCGTCACCCCGCGGGGCTACCGGTGGGCGTGAGCTACCTCGTCACCGACGAGTGCACGGCCTGCGGTGCCTGCCTGCTGACCTGCCCGTCGCATGCGATCGTGCCGTCGCTGCCGTTGCAGGTCCGGGCCGACCGCTGCACCGACTGCGGCGAGTGCGTCGAGGTCTGCCCGCGCGACGCGCTCGTCCGGCTGGTCGGCGCGTGAGCCGGGAGTTCGCCCCCGGCACGGTCGCGCTGGTCGGGGCGGGTCCGGGCGACCCGGGGCTGCTGACGCTGCGCGCCGCCGAGCTGCTCGGGCTCGCCGACGTCGTGCTCACCGACCGGCTCGTCAGCCCCGAGGTGCTGGCCCACGTCCGCGCGGACGCGGAGGTCGTCGACGTCGGCAAGACCTCCTGGACCGGCACCGCGCCGCGGCAGGAGGAGATCAGTGCGCAGCTCGTCGCCCACGCGCAGGCCGGTCGGCGGGTGGTGCGGCTCAAGGGCGGTGACCCCTTCGTCTTCGGCCGCGGGTCGGAGGAGGCCGCCGCGCTCGTCGACGCCGGCGTCGCCTTCGAGGTCGTGCCGGGCATCACGAGCGCCATCGCGGCCCCGGCGTACGCCGGCATCCCGGTCACGGCCAGGGGCACCACGCAGGACGTCTGCGTCGTCACCGGTCACCTCGACCCCGACGACCCGGCGAGCACCGTGCGCTGGCGCGCGCTCGCCACCGGGCCGGGCACTCTGGTCATCCTCATGGGCCACGACCGGCTCGCGCTGATCTGCGCCGGGCTGGTCCGTCACGGCCGCGACCCGCAGACCCCCGCGGCCTGCATAGAGCGCGGCACGACCCCCGACCAGCGGGTCGTCGTCAGCACCCTCGACCAGCTCGCCGCCGACGTCGCCGACGCCGGCCTGAAGGCCCCCGTCGCGACCGTCGTCGGTGAGGTCGTGTCCCTGCGAGAGACCCTGAGGTGGTTCGACTGACCCGCACGATCCATCCCATCGAGGCGGAGTCGATGACGATCCTGCGATCGCGCCTCGACCTGTCCCACCTGCCGCCGCTGCAGCGCGCGGTCGTCGAGCGCGTCGTGCACGCCAGCGCCGACCTCGACTACGCGACCGACCTCGTGCTGCCCGACGAGGCCCTGCTCGAGGCGGCCCGACGAGCCCTGGCCGACGGCGCCCCCGTCGTCGCCGACGTCGAGATGGTCGCCGCCGGCATCACCCGGGTCTCGGCGCTGTGCCGGGTCCGCGAGGCCGCCGCCCGCGACGGGCTGACCCGTTCCGCGGTCGCACTGGAGGAGGCCGCGGCCCTGGCCGGACCGGGCGCGGTCTACGTCGTCGGCTGCGCACCCACCGCGCTGTTCCGGCTGCTGGAGCTCGACGCCGCGCCGGCACTCGTCATCGGCCTGCCGGTCGGCTTCGTCGGGGCCGCGGAGTCGAAGGCGGCGCTGCGCGACAGCGGCCTGCCGGCGGTGTCCAACGTCAGCGAGAAGGGCGGCTCGGCGGTGGCGTCAGCCGCGCTCAACGCCCTGCTCTACGCCGAAGGGCTCTCGTGAGCCGCGCCCTGCTCGTCATCGGCCACGGCACCAAGGACGCCGACGGGGTCGCGCAGTTCGCCGAGCTCGTCGACGTGGTCCGTAAGCGGGCCCCGCACCTCGACATCGAAGGCGGCTTCCTCGAGCTCGCGCCGCCGCCGATCCAGGACGCGGTCGCCCGGCTCGTCGCCGCCGGCCACACCTCGGTCGACGTGGTGCCGCTCGTCCTCGTCGCCGCCGGCCACAGCAAGGGCGACATCCCCGCGGCGCTCGAGCGGGAGAAGCTGCGCCACCCCGGTCTCGCCTTCCGCTACGGCCGCCCCCTCGGCCCGCACCCGCTGTTGCTCGGCGAGCTCGAGGCGCGCCTCGAGGCCGTCGTCGCCCGCGACCTGTGGCCGGCGACCGCGGTCGTGCTCGTCGGCCGCGGCGCCACCGACCCCGACGCCAACGCCGAGGTCGCGAAGACCGCTCGGCTGCTGCTCGAGGGTCGTGGCATCGGCACCGTCGAGACGTCGTTCATCAGCCTCGCCGAGCCGTCGGTGCCTGCCGCGCTCGACCGCTGCGCCGCCCTCGGCTACTCCCGCGTCGTCGTCCTGCCCTACTTCCTGTTCGCGGGGGTGCTGCCCGACCGGATCGTCACCCAGGCGACCGCGTGGGCGGCCGACCGCGACGTCGAGCTGCACTGCGCGGGTCTCATCGGCCCGGGCGCGGCCCTGGCCGAGCTCGTCCTCGAGCGCCACGCCGAGATCGGCGGCGCGGACCTGCGGATGAACTGCGACACCTGCGCCTACCGCGTCGCGCTGCCCGGCTTCGAGGCCAAGGTCGGCCAGCCGCAGACCCCGCACGACCACCCCGACGACCCGGCCCACCCGCACGGCCACGGGACGCACGGCCACGGTCACGGGGACCACCACGGGGACCACGCGCACCCGTGACGGACCTGCGGTTCCACGGCGACGCCGAGCTCGCGCCCGGCCTGCTCGACCTCGCCGTCAACGTGCGCGGCAGCGCCCCGCCGCCGTGGCTGCGCGACGTGCTCGCCCGCTCGCTCGACACCCTCGGCGGCTACCCCGTGCAGGGCGACGCGGTCGCCGCCGTCGCCCGCCGCCACGCCCGCAGCACCGACGACGTGCTGCTCACCGCGGGGGCCGCGGAGGCCTTCGTGCTGCTCGCCCGCGCACTGACCCCGCGCCGCGCCGTCGTCGTCCACCCGGGCTTCACCGAGCCGGAGGCCGCACTGCGCGCCGCGGGTCACGAGGTGGAGCAGGTGGTGCTCGCTGCGCCGTACGACGCCCTGGTCGTCCCCGACGACGCCGACCTCGTGGTGGTCGGCAACCCCACCAACCCGACCGGCCTCGTGCACGACGTCGCGGCGCTGTGCCGGCCGGGGCGCGTCACCGTCGTCGACGAGGCGTTCGCCGACGCGGTGGCGGGGGAGACCGCGTCGGTCGCGGGGCGCGCCGACCTGCCCGGGCTGGTCGTCGTGCGCTCGCTCACCAAGACGTGGGCGCTGGCCGGGCTGCGGGTCGGCTACCTGCTCGCCGACCCCCAGCTCGTCGCGCGGCTGCGCGACGCCCAGCCGCTGTGGCCGGTCAGCACCCCGGCGCTCGCGGCGGTCGTCGCGTGCCTGTCGCCCGCGGCGCTGGCCGAGGCCGACGACGCGGCGCGCGCCACGGCGGAGGAGCGGTGGCGGCTCGAGGGCCTGCTGCGGGGCCTCGGCGTGACGGTGACGGCGGGGTCGGAGGCGCCGTACCTGCTCTGCGAGGTTCCCGGGCACCCCGACGTGCGCGACCGGCTGCGCGACCTCGGCATCGCGGTCCGCCGCGGCGACACCTTCCCGGGACTCGGTCCCGACCACTTCCGGGTGGCCGTGCGGGACCGCGCCGCGAGCGACCGCCTCGTCGCCGCGCTGTGGGCCGTGCTCGCCGCGTTCTGAGCAGCGTTAGAAGAGCTTGTGCACCTCGTGGACGTCGCCGCACGCGACGTCGAGAGCGGCGTGGTGCTTGCGCACCGCGTCCGCGTCGGGGGCGTCGAGCAGGCAGTACACCTTGCCGTCCGCGTTGTGGTAGAGCTCGACCTGGCGGACCCCGAACTCGTCGGTCTCGCCGTTGCTCGCGCCCTTGCCGATCTCCTTGATGACGTCCTCCGGCAGCTTGAGGTCGTCGTGGTAGTCCATGAACGTGGGCATCGGTGCTCCTCGCTTCGATGGTGGCGGCGCGAGTGTGCTCCCGATGGGTGGGCGTGTCCAGAGCCAGGTCAGGACCAGCCGTGGTCCTTGCGCAGCGCGGTCGCGATGCGGTCGAAGCGGCGGCGGTCGAGGACCGCGCCCTCCCGGCGGATGGCGTCCTCGCGCAGCTGCAGGACGCGGTCGAGGCGCACCCAGCTCGGGCGGTCCTCGCCGTCCCACGGCCCCACGCCGAGCGAGAGCCAGCCGCGCTGGCCGTCACGGTCGGAGTTGCTCGACAGCATCAGCCCCAGCAGCGTCGCGCCGTCCCGCCCCACCACGACGACCGGCCGGTCCTTGCCCTTCGACGGGTCCTCCTCGTAGGCGACCCACGTCCAGACGACCTCACCCGGGTCGGCGCGCCCGTCGGGCTGCGGCGCGTAGGACAGCGTCTGGCGGGGACCGCCACGCACCGGCCCGCGTCGCGGCTGGGCAGCGCCCGCCCGGGCCCGCCGGACCTGGCGCAGGACACGCGGAGCCTGTCGGACGGCGACCGCGCCCACCGCGCGTGCGAGCCCTGCCCATCTCATTGCCATGGCGCTGAACGTAGCCGCACTAGGGTCGCCGCATGACGTCGACAGCAGCGCCCAAGGCCCGCATCGACCTGCTCGGCGACGTCGCCGAGCTCGTCCTGTCCGGGCCGCCGTTGAACCTCTTCGACGGCCAGATGATCGCCGACGTCGCGGCTGCGGTGTCGAGCATCGCGGCCACCGGTGCCCGTGCGGTGCTCGTGCGGGCGGAGGGCAAGGTGTTCTGCGCGGGCGTGGACGTCGCGCACTTCCGCGGTCGGGACAACGCCTCGGGTGCCGCCCTCATGCAGAGCTTCCTCGACATCGTCCACGAGCTCGAGGCGCTGCCGCTGCCGACGCTGGCCGTGGTCCACGGCCTCAACCTCACGATCGGCTTCGAGCTGGTCCTCGGCTGCGACCTGCTGTGGGCTGCCGAGGAGGCGAGCATGGGCCTGGTGGAGGCGACCGTCGGGCTCACGCCGGGTGGCGGCGGCACCCAGCGGCTCGTCGCCAGGGCAGGGGTGGCGCGGGCCGCCGAGGCTGTCCTCACCGGGCAGGTCTACTCCGCGACCGAGCTGCAGCAGTGGGGTGTCGTCAACCGCGTCGTCCCCCGTGCAGACCTGCTGGCAGAGGCTCGCGCCCACGCCGCCGCCCTCGCCGCCGGACCGACCTTGGCTGCCGGGTGGGGCAAGCAGATCCTGCTCGCCGCCCGCGACGGGGGAGTGGCTGCCGCCGACGCGATGAGCTCCGAGGTGAGCGGCAGGGTCTTCGAGACCAGCGACCTCGAGGCGGGCATCTCCAGCCTGCTCGCCCACGGTCCGGGCAAGGCCGTCTTCACCGGCGCCTAGTCGCGTGACCCACCGGCGATCAGGGGGGCTGTCAGTCGGCGTCTGACGCGAGCAGCGCCTGGGCGGCCGTGTAGGACGCCATCACCAGGCCCTCGTGCAGCGGGAGGTGCACACCGCCGAACTTCTCCAGCGCCAGCAGGCTGTCCGACGCCATGAACAGCGCGCCGCCCGTTGCCGTGCGGGCATCGCCGCTGTCGAGCGCGGTCAGGGCCATCGCGGCCAGAGCGCCGGAGTAGGCCAGGACCGGCAGCCGGTCGCGACCGGTGCGCGACCAGAGGTAGGCGTTGAGGCCCGCCCAGGCGAGGGCGTAGGGCGCGGCAGCCGCGGGCCGGCGGCGCAGGAGGCCACCGCCGCCGCGCCCGCGGACCGCGGCGATCCAGGCGGCATGACCGACGAGGAACGACGCGAGCCCCGTCGTGAACGCCGCCGGCGAGGAGCCGAGCAGTGCGACGTCGCCACCCCACCCGAGAGCCAGTGCCCGCTGTGACGGGCGGTCGGAGGAGGCCGCGAGCACGGGCATGAGCAGCGGCTTGGTGACCCGCCGCGGGCCGGCGCGACCGGTGGCAGCGAGCAGGGCGTCGGTGACAGCGAGGGCGGCGTAGGTCTTCTTCAGCACCGGCCGCACGCTACTCACCGGTTGACGCCGACGACCCGCCAGCCCGTCGGGGTCGCGTGCAGCTCGGTGGCCGACGACGGCGCGACGTCGACGTCCCAGGTCGCCTGCACCGGTGCGTGCAGCGCGTGGACGACAGCCGCCTTGACCACCGCCGCGTGCGTGACCGCGACCAGCCGGTCGTCGCGGTCGTGCCAGTCCGCGAGCAGTCCGGCCACCCGGTCGTACAGGGCCTGCAGGGTCTCGCCGCCGTGCTCGTCGTAGCCCGGGTCGGCGCGCCAACCAGCGAGGTCCAGCTCGGCCAGGTCCCGTCCGACCCAGGCGCCGAGGTCCCACGGGCGGAGTCGTGCGTCGACGGCGGCCCCGGGCACCGAGCAGCGCCGGGCAGGTGAGGTGACGACCGTCCCGGCGCGGCCCAGGAAGCGCGACCAGTCCGGGAGGACGCCCGTCGCCGGCTCGTCCGCGGGCACCGTCGCGGTCCGGGTCGCGGCGGTCCCCGGGTGGCGGACCAGCAGCAGCCGGGTGGTCAGCCGGCCGCTCGGACGAGCGCGTCGGTCGGGGCGTCCGGCACGCGGGAGGCCCGGGTCGAGAGCAGGCCGAAGGCCGCCCCGAGGGAGGCGTAGAGCAGCGCGAGGACCCCGAGCGACCGGATTCGGAAGTCCCACACCAGCGTCGCGGGGACCTCCACGGCGTCGCCGCTGTCGGGCAGCAGCGCGTAGCCGACCGCGACGACCGCGAGCGACCCCGCGACGACGAGGCTCTGCCGGGCGGCCGCGGGGACACCGCGCCGGTCCAACGCGCGGAGGGCGGCGTAGGCCCCTGCGACCACGACGACGCCGACGGCGACCGCGAGGAGGTACGACGACGTCCGCGTGGTGATCGTCTCGGGGTCCCCGACGCCCGGTGGGTTCGCCGGGTAGCGCAGCTGCGGCACCGCGGCGAGTGCCAGGAAGGCACCGAGGGCGAGCCCCGTGGAGCGGTGCCAGTCGTCGGCGCGTGACGGCAGGACGCGGTAGGCGACCGCGAACAGCAGGCCGAGGGAGAGCCCGACGAGGGCGAAGCCGACGGGCAGGCCGAACAGCTTCTGGACCTCGCGGGACACCGGACCGTCGCCGCCGCCACCCTCGAGGGCGATGGCCCGGTCGAGGACCGGCTCGAGCAGGAAGAACGCGACGACGGAGGTCAGCAGGCCGGCCAGCGCCCCGGAGAGGGCGCCGCGGCCGAGCAGGGCGCCCATCAGTGGCAGGGGAAGCCGAGCATGTGCCGTGCGTCGTGGAACAGCTCGTGCACGGTGGAGTCGCCGAAGGCGGCCTGCGCCAGCGCGGCGACCTGGCCCTGGTCGAACGCGACCGCGAACAGCATCGACGTGGCGCCGAGCAGCGCGAGCAGGGCTGCGGCCGGGGTGCGGGTGCCGTGCAGGCGGGCGGTGAGCTGAGACATCGGGTGTGCTCCTCCCGGGGGTCGTTCGCCCCGTGGGTCGGTTCGCGCCGCTCCGAGTGTCTGGCTCCCGACCCTCGTACGGGTCAGTCACAGTGGCGGGACCGCGCCGGGATCTCACCGGCTTCCTCAGCGAGCGGCGCTGCGGACGACGAGCAAAGCACAACCGCGGCGCCGGGTCACGCAGCGGGTGGGCTGGCCCGGACGGGCTATGGACCACGCCCGGCGACCGGGCCATTGTCCGAAGGGTGTTCGGAGAACCGAAGGTGGGTCGGGTCGCGGCTCGGCGGGCCGCCACGACGAAGGACATCCTCGACGCCGCGTGGCGCCTCGCTGACCGCGACGGGCTCGCCGGCCTGTCCCTGCGCGACGTCGCGGCCGAGGTCGGCATGCAGCCGCCGTCGCTGTACGGCTACGTGAGCTCCAAGGCCGACCTCTACGACCGGATGTTCGCGGCCGCCAACGACGAGCTGCTCGAGCTGCTCACCGACCTGCCGGGCGAGCCCGAGGCGGCGTTCCGCACGGCCAACCAGCTGCTGTTCGACTGGTGCGTCTCACAGCCCGCGAGGTTCGGGTTGCTGTTCCTGCGGACCGTCCCCGGATTCGTCCCCTCGGCGCAGTCCTACGCGAGGGCCGAGGTCCTCTACGAGCGGATGCGCACCGGCCTCGCCGCCCTCGGCGTCACCTCCCAGCGCGACCTCGACCTGTGGAGCGCGCTGCACACCGGGCTGATGAGCCAGCAGATCGCCAACGACCCCGGCGGTCGGCGCTGGCGGGACCTGCTCGACGACGCCCTCACCGACTTCCTGGCTCGGGCACGACCGCCCGCGCCTGCCCCGATGACGAGAGGCTCATCATGACCATCACCGCCCTGGACATCGCGCCGCTCACCCGCGACGAGGCGCTCGCGCTCGCCGAGGAGGCGATCGCGCGCCAGCTCGCCGTCCTCGACGACCTGGCACCGCAGGAGTGGGAGCGGCCCACGGCCTGCCCTGCGTGGACGGTGCGCCAGGTCGTCGTCCACCAGGTCGCCTCCGCCGAGGCGTTCCTCTCCCCGGCGGAGGGCGTCAGGCAGCAGCTCGCCGGCCGCCGGCTCGCGAGGGCCGAGGGGCTGCCTCCGCTCGACGCCTTCATGCAGGCGGGGCAGCGGGCCCGCGACGACTGGGCACCGCAGCAGGCCCGGGACCGTGCAGGCAGCGTCCTGCCGCGCTTCGCTCGCTTCCGGCGGCGCTTCCCCGAGCCGCTGCGGAGCCTGGTGAGGGTGCCGACCAACGACGGCAAGGTCGGCGTCGGCTACTTGTTCGACCGGGTCATCAACCGCGACCTGTGGATGCACCGCGTCGACATCTGCGCCGCCACCGACCGCACGCCGGTCGTCACCGCCGACCACGACGGGCGCCTGGTGCAGGACCTCGTGGCCGAGTGGGCGGACCTGCACGGGCAGCCGTTCGACCTGGAGCTCACCGGGCCGGCCGGTGGTCGCTGGTCGCGGGGCAGCGGTGGGGAGCGGCTGTCGCTCGACGCCGTGGACTTCGCCCGCACCCTGTCCGGGCGCGCCGAGGGCACCGGCCTGCTGCGGACCGCCGTGCTGTTCTAGGCTCCGGGTGACCCGCGGGAGCCTCACGCCGAGGCCGAGAGGGCGGCAGGACCGGCCGCCGACCGTTCGCACCTGATCCGGGTAGTTCCGGCGTAGGGAGGAGCCGTCATGACGGCGCTCGACGACAGCCCCAGCACGGGGACCAGCTTCCCGGGATCGACGAAGACCTACCTGCAGGGCTCGCGCCCCGACATCAGGGTGCCGATGCGCGAGGTCCGGCTCACCACCGGCGACAGCGTCGTCCTCTACGACACCAGCGGCCCCTACACCGACCCGGACCTGCGCACCGACGTGCGGCTCGGGCTGCCGGCCCTGCGCGCGCCGTGGATAGAGGAGCGCGCGGACACCGCGTCGTACCCCGGTCGGGAGGTCCTGCCTGTCGACAACGGTCTCAAGGCCCATGACCACCGCAACCTGGACTCGCAGTTCGCGAGCACGCGGCTGCCGCGCAAGGCGCTGCCGGGCCGGACCGTCTCGCAGATGGCCTACGCCAAGGCTGGCCAGATCACGCCGGAGATGGAGTTCGTCGCGATCCGCGAGGGCCTCGACGCGACCTTCGTGCGCGACGAGGTGGCCCGCGGCCGTGCGGTCATCCCGGCCAACGTCAACCACCCCGAGGTCGAGCCGATGGCCATCGGCCGCGGCTTCCTCGTGAAGATCAACGCCAACATCGGCAACAGCGCGGTGGCCTCCTCGATCGAGGAGGAGGTGGACAAGATGACGTGGGCGACCCGGTGGGGCGCCGACACCGTCATGGACCTCTCGACCGGTCGCAACATCCACACGACCCGCGAGTGGATCCTGCGCAACAGCGCCGTCCCGATCGGCACCGTCCCGATCTACCAGGCGCTCGAGAAGGTCAACGGCAAGGCCGAGGACCTGTCGTGGGAGGTCTACCGCGACACCTTGATCGAGCAGTTCGAGCAGGGCGTCGACTACATCACCGTCCACGCCGGCGTGCTGCTGCGCTACGTGCCGATGGCCGCGACCCGCAAGACCGGCATCGTGTCGCGCGGCGGCTCGATCATGGCCGCCTGGTGCCTCGCGCACCACGAGGAGAACTTCCTCTACACGCGCTTCCGCGACATCTGCGAGCTGATGGCGGAGTACGACGTCACCTTCTCCCTCGGTGACGGCCTGCGCCCGGGCTGCATCGCCGACGCCAACGACGAGGCGCAGTTCAGCGAGCTGCGGACCCTCGGCGAGCTCACGAAGATCGCCTGGGAGTACGACGTCCAGGTCATGGTGGAGGGCCCCGGCCACGTCCCCATGAACAAGATCAAGGAGAACATGGACCTCCAGCTGGAGGTCTGCCACGAGGCGCCGTTCTACACGCTCGGGCCGCTGACGACCGACATCGCGCCGGGCTACGACCACATCACCAGCGCGATCGGCGCGGCGATGATCGGGTGGTACGGCACGGCGATGCTCTGCTACGTCACGCCCAAGGAGCACCTCGGCCTGCCGGACCGCGACGACGTCAAGGACGGCGTCATCACCTACAAGATCGCGGCGCACGCGGCCGACCTCGCCAAGGGCCACCCGGGGGCGCAGGCGTGGGACGACGCGCTGTCCGACGCGCGCTTCGAGTTCCGGTGGGAGGACCAGTTCAACCTCTCCCTCGACCCGACGACCGCCCGCGACTTCCACGACGAGACCCTGCCTGCGGGTGCGGCCAAGACCGCGCACTTCTGCTCGATGTGCGGGCCGCACTTCTGCTCGATGCGGATCAGCCAGGACGTCAGGAAGTACGCCGAGGAGAAGGGCCTGTCGGAGGAGGCGGCCCTCGCGGCGGGGATGGCGGAGAAGTCCGCCGAGTTCCTCGACGAGGGCGCCCGCGTCTACCTGCCCGTCGTGGAGCTGGAGAAGGCGGTCACGTCGACCGACCCCGCGCCCGAGCTGCAGCGCGACTGATGTGCACCGACCGGGCGCCTGACGAGGTCGTCGTCTGCGACGTCGCCCTGCCCGACGTCCGCGCGCTCGCCGGCACCCTGCCCGGCGTCGTGCTGACGCACCTTCCCCACGAGGGCACCCGCGTCGAGAACCTGGGCGGCACCGACACCGCGGCCTTCCGAGCCGCGGTCCAGACCGCCATCAGCCGCCACGGCGGCGCCCTCCCCACCTGACCCGTCCACCTGACCGCACCCACCTCACCCGCACAATCCGCCCCGCCCGCCGTCCCACCCGCGGTGATCTTCGCCTCCTTGCGATATCGCACGCTCAGCGAGTCGCAACACGGCGAAGATCAGCGAGCGGGGGGGGGCGTCGAGGGCGGAGCGGGGCGGTCGCTCGCACCACCTGAAGGGACACCACCGTGGGACAGCTGCTCGACGAGACCGTGGCCGCGATCCGGCCTGCCGATCCGACCGCGCTCGCCGAGGCGCGCGAGCGGCAGGACCGGCTGACCAAGCCGCGCGGAGCCCTCGGCGCCCTCGAGGACGTGAGCGTCCGGGTCGCGGGGCTGCTCGGGACCTGCCCGCCGCCGGTACCGTCGAGCGCTGCGGTCGCGGTCTTCGCCGCCGACCACGGTGTGCACGCCCAGGGCGTCACGCCGTGGCCACAGGAGGTCACCCTGCAGATGGTCGGCAACTTCCTGGCCGGGGGAGCGGCGGTCAACGCCTTCGCCGCGCAGGTCGGGGCGACCGTCACGGTCGTTGACGTCGGCGTCGCCGGCGACCTCGACGAGGCACCGGGCCTGCTGCGCCGCAAGGTCCGCGCCGGCACCCGCGACCTCGCGGTCGAGCCGGCCATGACCCGCGACGAGGCGGTGCAGGCCCTCGAGGTCGGCATCGCGGTCGCGCAGGAGCTCGTCGCCGCGGGCCACGACGTGCTGCTCAGCGGCGACATGGGCATCGCCAACACCACCGCCTCGGCCGCGCTGATCGCCGCCTTCACCGGCGCGGCCGCCGAGGTGGTCACCGGCCGGGGGACCGGTGTCGACGACGAGACGCTCGCGCGCAAGACCGACGTCGTACGCCGTGCTCTGTCCCTCCACCAGCCCCACCCCGGTGACCCCGTCGGTGCGCTGGCCGCGGTCGGCGGGCTGGAGCACGCCGCGATCGCCGGCTTCGTGCTCGGTGCGTCCGCGGCGCGGGTGCCCGTGATCCTCGACGGCGTCATCGCCGGTGCAGCCGCGCTGGTCGCCGCAGCGCTCGCGCCGGACTGCCTCGACGCCTGCCTCGCCGGCCACCGCTCGGCAGAGCCCGGGCACGCCGTGGCGCTGGAGCACCTCGGGCTGCGACCGCTGGTCGACCTCGAGCTGCGGCTCGGAGAGGGCACCGGTGCGGTGCTCGCGCTGCCGCTCGTCCAGGCCGCGGTGCGGGCCCTGGCCGAGATGGCGACCTTCGACAGCGCCGGCGTCTCCGACAAGGAGTGACCGCCTCGGCGCCTCCGCTCGCCGGGACCGTTGATCACTCGGGAGGGGGCGGGGCGGTCAGGCGCGCAGGGTGGCGAGGTGCTCGGCGAGGACGTCGAGGAAGATCGACGTGCCGGCGCGGGCCTCGACGTACTGCTCCTCGGTGAGTGCCCCGCCCTCCTGGGTGAGCACCAGCTCGGTGCCGCCGTCGACCTCGGTGAGGGTGATCGCGTAGCCCTCGGTAGCGTCGGCCGGGAGCGGTGGCACGTCGGTGAAGGCCCAGACCAGGCGGGCGGGCCCCTCGACGACCAGGAACCGGCCGTCCCACTCGATGCGGTGGCCGTCGGGCAGGACCATCGTGCCGCCCCAGCGACCCCCGACGACGGGCTCACAGACCATGTCCTCCATGCGACCGTCGTGGCCGCCGAACCACACCCCGACGTGGCCGGCCTCGGTGAGGCAGCCCCAGACCAGCTCGCGCGGCGCGCCGAAGGTGCGGGTGCTCGTGTAGCCGCTCATGTGCTCTTCCCCTGCACGTCGCGCAGGTGCGCGTCGAGGTGGTCGAAGCTGCTCTCCCAGAGGACCCGGTAGCGCTCCAGCCAGTCGGCGGCCGGCCCGAGGGGTCGACCGGACAGCCGGGCGGGACGCCACTGGGCCTTCTTGCCGCGCGTGACGAGCCCCGCCGCCTCGAGCACCTGGAGGTGCTTGGAGACGGCCTGCAGGCTCATCGCGAAAGGCTCGGCCAGCGCGTTGACCGTCGCCTCGCCGTCGGCCAGCCGCTCGAGGATCGCGCGGCGGGTCGGGTCGGCGAGCGCGGCGAAGACCCGGCTGAGCGGATCGGTCGCCATCGACGTGTTCACCCACTTGGTTGCTCAACGAAAAGGTTGGCCTTAGGGAGGCAGGCCAGCCCCGTCAACTGCCTAGGGTGGGCGGGTGCCGAGCCCCCGCATCCACTTGCCCCCCGCGCGCGTGCCCTCCTGGGCGGACCTGCGCCGCGAGCTCGAGGTGGTCGAAGACGTCACCCCCGAGGCGCTCGCCGAGGCCGAGCAGGCGGCCCGCGCACCGCGGCTGCCGGAGCTCGACCGCACCGACCTGCCCCTCGTCACCATCGACCCGCCGGACAGCCGCGACCTCGACCAGGCGCTCGCGATCGCCCGCGACGGTGACGGCTACGCCGTCCACTACGCGATCGCCGACCTGACCGCGTTCGTCGTACCCGGTGGTGCCCTGGACCTCGAGCTGCTGCAGCGCGGCGAGACGCTCTACGCCCCCGACACCCGGGTGCCGCTGCACCCGCACGTGCTCGGCGAGGGCGCGGCCAGCCTGCTCCCGGACCAGGTCCGGCCGGCGGCGCTGTGGTCGGTCGCCCTCGACGCCCACGGTGAGGTGACGTCCGCGCGGGTTGAGCGGGCGAAAGTGCGCTCGCGCGCGAAGCTGTCCTACGCGCAGGTGCAGGCAGCGCTCGACGACGGCAGCGCCGACGAGCAGCTCCAGCTGTTGCGGGAGGTCGGCGAGCTGCGCCAGCAGCGGGGTCGCGACCGCGGCGCGGTGGACCTGCCCACCCCCGACCAGGAGGTCACCGACGGCCCGGACGGGCGGCCCCGGCTCGAGCTGCGCGCCCCCCTGCCGGTCGAGGGCTGGAACGCCCAGATCAGCCTGCTCACCGGCATGGCTGCCGCCCGGATGATGCTCGACGCCGGGGTCGGGCTGCTGCGGACCCTGCCGCCGCCGGACGCCGACGACGTCACCGCGCTGCGCCGCAGCGCCCTCGCGCTCGGGGTCCGCTGGGACACCGACGAGGAGTACGCCGAGGTCGTCTCGCGGCTCGACGCGTCGGTCCCGGCAGAGGCGGCCGTGCTCGCCCTGTCGACGCGGTTGCTGCGCGGGGCCGGTTACACCGCCTTCGACGGCGGGCCTCCCGAGCAGCCGCTGCACTCCGCGGTCGCGGCCCCCTACGCCCACGTCACCGCGCCGCTGCGCCGGCTCGCCGACCGCACTGCCACCGAGGTGTGCCTCGCGGTCTGCGCCGGCACGCCGGTGCCCGACCACGTGCGGGCGCGGCTGCCCGAGCTGCCTGCCGTGATGACGGACTCGGGGCGGCGCGCGTCGGCCTTGGAGCGCGCGACCGTCGACCTCGCTGAGGCCGTGGTGCTCGCGCCGTGCGTGGGGGAGGAGTTCGACGCGGTCGTCGTCGACGCGGGCCCGCGCTACGGCACGGTGCAGCTGGCTGAGCCCCCGGTACGGGCGCGCTGCGACGGGGCGGACCTGCCGCTGGGGCAGAGCGTAAAGGTGCGCGTCGTCACCGCGGATCCCAGGACCCGCAAGGTCCTGCTCGCGCCTGCCTGAGCAGCGGCCGGCTCAGCCGAGGTCGGGGTCGAGCGGGTCGTTCTTGCTGTCGTCCTCGTCGGCCCCCGCGGAGGAGGAGCTGCTCGGGCTGGACGACGGGGAGCTGCTGGGCGAGGACGTCGCCTTGGCACTGGGCGAGGACGTCGGCTTCGGGCTCGGCTTCTCCGACGACGGCTCCGCCTGCGGTTGCGGCACCTGGACCGGGACGGCAGGCGCCTTGTCGGCCGGGCGGCGGACGGCGCGCTTGAGCATCCGGACCAGTGCCTGGGCGTCGCGGATCGCGCGCTGGACCTCGGGGTGGTCGGTGTCAGGGCTGCTCAGCAGGACGGCGGTCTCGCGGGTGAGCAGGTCGATGGCATCTTGAGCGGCCTGCGGGTCACTGCTGGCGATTTGCAGCACCGGCACGAGCTCGTCGTGGAGCTGCTCCGCTGCGGCGCTCACCCGCTCGGCTGACGCGCCGGCCCGGACCTCGTCGGTGAGGGAGGTGAAGGAGTCGACGGCCGAGGAGCTGCCGGCCGCGGTCTGCCCGGTCAGCGCCGGGAGCCCGCCGGACAGGCCGACGAACAGCGCGGCAGCGGCGGCCACCAGGGGAGCGGCAGGGGCGAGGCGGCGGTGGCGCGGACGCGCGCTGATCGGCGGGCCGACCTCGTCGGCGCCCACGGCGGCGGGCAGGGCAGGGGCGTCGAGGTCGGTGAGCCGCACCTCGGAGCGGTCCTGGAAGGACTGCAGGTCGTCGGCGCTCTGGTCGAGCAGGAAGGCGGCGAGCCGCTCCTCGCCCGCGGAGACGGCGGTTGCGGCCAGGCCGAGGTCGCGGCGGACGGTCGCGCGCAGGTCGTCGACGTCCTTGAGCAGCGCGTCGAGGGCCGCGACCCGCGGGGCGTCGACGCCCTCGCCGACGGCGGAGAGCACCGGTCGGGGGAGGTCGGAGCCCGGGTAGTCGATGGGGGAGACCGATCCGGGGAGCGCGCGCAGCCGGCGGGCGCGAGGCGCTGGCGCCTGCTCCGTGCCGTCGTGCTCGTCCACCGCGGGCTCCCTGTGTCGTGTCGAGCTGTGGTGACGTGTTCGCCACCGAGGGCCGATCTCCTGCTGGGTGCCGGGTGTCCGTTCTGTCCTGATCCTGACACCCTGCGCCCGGTCCGTCGAGTGATCACTTCGCCACCCGCGGGCCGGTTCCTGCTCACCTGGCGCAACGTCCGGGTGCTTGGATCGTGCCGTGCCCGCACCTGTGCCGTCCGACACACGGGACCGCGCGCTCGACGACACCGGTGCCCACGTCGACCTGCCCGCCGCTCCGGCCCGCGTGGTGTCGCTGGTGCCCTCGCTCACCGAGGCCGTCGCGGTGACCGCACCCGGGCTGCTGGTCGGCGCGACCGACTGGTGCAGCCACCCCGGTGACCTCGGCGTGACCCGCGTGCGCGGCACCAAGAACCCCGACGTCGACGCCGTCCTCGCGCTGCGGCCCGACGTCGTGCTGGCCAACGCCGAGGAGAACCGCGAGGTCGACATCGACGCGCTTCGGGCCGCCGGGGTCGCGGTCTGGGTGACCTTCCCGCGGACCCTGCCCGGGGCGCTGGTCAGCCTCGAGCGGGCCCTGGCAGCCTGCGGCCTCGACCGGCCCGGCTGGCTCGACGAGGCTCGCGCGGCCTGGGCCGACCCGTGGACCGGGCCGCGTCGGCGCGCCGTCGTCCCGGTATGGCGGCGGCCGTGGATGGCGGTGGGCAGCGGGACCTTCACCGGTGACGTCCTGTCGCGGCTCGGTGTCGACAACGTGCTCGCCGACAGCCCCGACCGCTATCCCCGGATCGAGCTCGCACAGCTTCCGTCGTACGACCTGGTCGTCCTGCCCGACGAGCCCTACGCCTTCTCTCCCGAGGACGGCCCGGAGTGCTTCGCGGCGTCGAGCCGGTGCGTCAGCGGGCGGCACCTCACGTGGTACGGCCCGTCGCTGGCCGAGGCGCGGCTCCTGCTCGAGAGGCAGCTCGCACCCTAGGGTCGCCCCGTGCGCCTCCCCCCGGTCGTCCTCGCCGTCCCGCTCGTCCTCCCGTTCCTCCTCGCCCCGTCCGCCGTCGCCGAGGTGCCCGAGCAGGAGCACAGCGCCGTCACCGTCCTCGGGCCGGGCAACAGCGGCTTCGTCAGCGTCACCGGCCAGGCCCAGGGGATGGCCGGTGGTCCGGGCGACTACGGGCCGCACGTCGACGACCAGCGCGAGCTGTTCTGGAGCGGCGGCTTCAAGCCCGGTGACTTCAGCGAGCCGGCCGACGTCGAGCAGCCGCGGCCCGGCGTGCGGATCGGCCGCGACGACTTCGGGGTGCCGGTCGTCAGCGGCGACACGGCGTCGGACGTGTGGTTCGGCGCGGGCTACGCAGCCGGGCAGGACCGGCTCTTCCTCGCCGACGCGGTGCGGCGCTACGCCCGGGGGACCTACGCCGAGCTGGTCGGCCCGAGCGGTCTGGAGATCGACCGCCAGGCGCGGCAGGTCACCTACAGCGAGCAGGAGTACGCCGCGATTCTGGCTGCGCTGCCGGCCGAGTCGCAGGACGTGATCCGCTCCTACGCCGAAGGTCTCGACGCCTGGATCACCGAGGTGCGCACCGACCCGACGAAGCTGCCGGCGGAGTACGCCCTGCTGTCGACGCTGCCTGCGGCCTGGACCGTGACCGACACCCTCGCCGCGGGCGTGCTCATCACCCGGACCGTGGCGTCGGCGGGTGGTGACGAGTTCCGCAGCGTCGAGCGGCTGCGGGTCCTCGAGGAGGCGCTCGGTCGCGAGGCCGGCCGCGACGTCTTCCTCGACCTCAACGGCACCGACGACCGCCTCGCACCGGTGACGGTCCCTGTGTCGGAAGGGGCCTTCGAGAGCGGCCCGGCGCCGACCCGCGCCGTCTTCGACGCGGCCGCCGACGCCGCGCTGGCGCTGCCGCCGGAGCTCGGCGAGGGCATCAGCGCCGGGGTGCCGGCGATCCCCGGAGGCGGCACGCAGGACCCCGACGAGGTGCCGCTCGACGGGCTCGCGCCGGAGGCCGCGGCGGTGGCGCTCGGCCCGGCGCAGCAGCTGGTGGCGTGGGCCCGCGGTCTGCACGGCGGCTCCTACCAGGTGGTGGTGTCGCCGTCGCGGACCACGACCGGCGGGGCGCTGCTGGAGAGTGCGCCGCAGCTCGGCTGGTCCTACCCCTCGGTGCTGTGGGAGCTCGAGGTCCACGGGGCGGGCTACGACGCCCGCGGCGTCTCCGTGCCAGGGCTCCCCACGGTCGGCATCGGCTACGGCTCGCGCGTCGCGTGGGCGCTGACGACCGGCAACTCCAAGACCATCGACTCCTTCGTCGAGACCGTGCGGCCGGCGGGCTCCGGGGTGGAGTTCCAGCACGCCGGTGTGTGGAAGCCGGCGTCCTGTCGCGACGAGGTCATCCGCTTCCGGCAGGAGGTCGAGGGCGTCCCGGTCGGCCTGCCCGTGCAGGAGGAGGTCCTGCAGGTCTGCCGCACCGTGCACGGCCCGATCGTCGCGACCTCCGACGACGGCACCCGGGCGCGCGCGCTGCAGATCGCGATGTGGGGCCGCGAGCTCGAGACCGTCAACGGCATCCTGGCCTGGAACCGCGCGAAGACGTTCGAGGAGTTCGAGGCCGCGGTGCGGCAGGTGACGTGGAACGAGAACGTCGCCTACGCCGATGCCGACGGCCGCATCGCCTACTGGCACCCCGGCCTGCACCCGCTGCGCGCCGCGTCCGTCGACCCGCGGCTGCCCTCCCTCGGTGACGGCTCGCAGGACTGGCGGGGGATGCGCGGCTTCGAGGACCTGCCGCACGTCGTCGACCCCGCGCAGGGCTGGATCGCCAACTGGAACGGCAAGCCCGCTGCCGGCTGGCAGGACACCTGGACCGCCGACGCGACGTCCGCACGGCCTGCCGGTGCGGCCTCCCGTGTGCAGGCGCTCCAGGACGCGCTCGCGGCAGACGGCCAGGTGTCGCCCGAGGACCTGCGGGCGATCGACTACCGCGCGGGCACGGTGGACCACCGGGCGCGTGAGTTCGTCCCGCTGCTGCTCCGCGTGCTCGGGACGGCTGGCCTCACCGACGCGCAGCGCGCGGCCCGCGACCTGCTCGCCGGGTGGGACGGCACGGCCTACGGGCCGGGTGCGGGGACATCGGCCGGCGAGCTCACCGACGACGCCGTGACCGACGGTCCGGCGCCGACCGTGTTCCGGGCGCTCATGCAGGTGCTCGTCTCGGAGGTCCTGCGCGACGTGCCGGTCCAGGTCCTGGCCGAGCGCGACTCCTACGCGACGCACGCCTTCGACGCGACGCCCGCCGACAACCTCGTCCTGCGGGTGCTCGACCCCTCGCGCTCGTCACTGGCCGTCCAGCACGACCACCTCGGCGGGCGGACCCGGCAGGCCGTGGTGCGGACCGCACTGGACCGTGCCGTGGCGGTCCTGACCGAGCGCTACGGCGCCGACCCGTCCACCTGGCGGATGCGTCACCCGCGCTCGCCCGTCGAGTCGCTCACCGGCGTCATCGGGCCGTCGTTGACGATGCCCTTCCAGGACCGCGGCTCCTGGATCCACCTGGTGGCCTTCGACCGGATCGTGGCAGCAGCCCCGCCCGCAGCCCCGCCCGCAGCGCCGCCCGCCCGCCCCCTGCCCGCCACGGGTTCCGGCCCCCTGTTGCCCGCCCTCGCGGCCGCGCTGCTGGCGGCGACCCTCGCCGCCCGCCGCCGCACGAGATGATCACCATCGCTTCCGGGGTGATCGTCGCGCGCTAGCTGGCGGCGTGTCGTCGCGACATGATCAGACCCCTCGTACGACGGGTCGCGTCCGCACCGGCCGGAGCGCCCGCGAGGGCGGAGGAGCTGTCGGGGTCGCGCCGCGGCGTACGCCTTCGGGGTGGCTGATCGTGTCGCGCCTCACCTCGGCGTGTCGACGCGAATGGATCACCATCACGCTCGATGGTGATCATCTCGCGGTCACACGTAGCCGTGCTCCGGGCCGGGGTAGGTGCCCGTGCGGACGTCGTCGGCGTAGGCCTTCGCGGCGTCGCCGAGGATCGTGCGCAGGTCGGCGTAGCGCTTGAGGAACTTCGGGCCGGGGCCGGGGGTGAGGCCGGCCATGTCGGTCCAGACGAGCACCTGCGCGTCGGTCTCCGCACCCGCCCCGATGCCGATCGTCGGGATCGCGAGCTCCTTGGTGACGCGGGCCGCGAGGTCCGACGGGACGACCTCGAGGACGAGAGCGAAAGCACCCGCCTCCTGCATCGCGAGGGCGTCCTCGATCAGCCGGTCGCCGGCCTCGCCGCGGCCCTGCACGCGGTAGCCGCCGAGGGTGTTGACCGACTGCGGCGTGAGCCCGAGGTGGCCCATCACGGGGACGCCGGACTCGACGAGCAGCTCGACCTGCGGCAGCACCCGGCGGCCGCCCTCGAGCTTGACCGCCTGCGCGCCGGCCTTCATGAAGCGGACCGCGGACTCGAGCGCCTGCGCCGGTGAGCCCTGGTAGGAGCCGAAGGGCAGGTCACCGATGACCAGCGCGCGTGACGTCGAGGACGCGACTGCACGGACCAGCGGCACCATCTCGTCCATCGTCACCGGCACGGTGGTGTCGTAGCCGAGGACGTTGTTGCCCGCGCTGTCACCGACGAGCAGCGCAGGGATCCCGATCTCGTCGAAGAGCCGGGCCGTGAGCATGTCGTAGGACGTGAGCATCGCCCACTTCTCGCCGGCGTCCTTGGCGAGCTGCAGGTCGCGCACGGTGACGCGCCGGCTGGTGACGCCGCCGTAGAGCGACGGGAGCGAGTCGGTCATGCCGGCCTCCGGGGGGATCGCCTCGGGGCGCACGGTCGCGTCCCCGGGTCGCCACCAGCGTGACACGCGGGCAACACTGCTGTCCCGGTGTCCTGCGTCACAGGGTCAGTGCTCGCGCCACTTCGAGGTGATGGGCAGTCGGCGGTCGCGGCCGAAGGCGCGCGGGGTGATCTTCGGACCCGGGGGGTACTGCCGCCGCTTGTACTCCGCCACGTCCACGAGCCGCACGACCCGGTCGACGACGGCGGGGTCGTGGCCGGCGGCGAGCAGGTCCGCGCGGCCGAGGTCACGGACGACGTAGTCCTCGAGGACCGCGTCGAGGACGGCGTAGTCCGGCAGCCGGTCGCTGTCGAGCTGCCCTGGTGCGAGCTCCGCGGACGGCGGCTTGTCGATCGAGGCGACCGGGATCAGCTCGCCGTCGCCCTGGCCGTTGCGCCAACGGGCGAGGTTCCAGACCAACGACTTCGGCACGTCCTTGATGGGCGCGAACCCACCGGCGCTGTCGCCGTACAGGGTGGAGAAGCCCGTCGCGAGCTCGCTCTTGTTGCCGGTCGTCAGCACCAGGTGGCCGTGCTGGTTGGACAGCCCCATGAGCAGGGTGCCGCGCACGCGCGCCTGCAGGTTCTCGAGCGACAGGCCGGTCAGCTCGGTGGTGGCGAGGTAGGCGTCGACCATCGCCTTGATGGGGAGCAGCTGCCAGTGCAGGCCCTGCCGCCGGGCGAGCTCCTCCGCGTCGGTGACCGAGTGGCTCGACGACCAGTCGCTCGGCATGCCGACGACGTGCACGGCGTCGGCGCCGAGGGCGTCGCGCGCGATCGTCGCGACCAGCGCCGAGTCGATGCCGCCCGAGAGCCCGAGGACCACCGACCGGAAGCCGTTCTTGCGGACGTAGTCACGGGTGCCGGTGACCAGCGCTCCCCACACCTCGGCCTCGTCGCCGAGGGCGACGGCGACCCCCGGGACGGAGGGGGAGTACGACGGGACCGCCTGCTCGTGCAGGACCACGTGGTCGACCGCCATGGTGGTGCCGTCGCGCGCGTCGACCGGCCCGGTGAGGGCGAGGGTCTGCGTGGGCAGGTCGAGGTCGACGACGAGCAGGCCCTCCTGCCACAGAGGTGCGCGGGCGACGATCGCCCCGCTCGTGTCGACGACGAGCGAGTCGCCGTCGAAGACCAGCTCGTCCTGGCCCCCGACGGTGTTGACGTAGGCGAGCGCGGCACCGGACTCCGCGGCGCGCCGGCGCGCGAGGGCTCCGCGGACGTCGTCCTTGCCGCGCTCGTAGGGCGAGCCGTTGATGCAGACCAGCAGCCCGACCGATGCCTGGCGGGCGACCGCGACCGGGCCGCCCTCCTGCCACAGGTCCTCGCAGACGACGAGGCCGACGTCGATGCCGTGCAGCCGCACGACCGGGAAGCGGTCGCCGCGCACGAAGTAGCGGAACTCGTCGAAGACGCCGTAGTTGGGCAGGTGGTGCTTGGCGTAGCGGGCGACCACCCGCCCGTCGTAGAGCACCGCGGCGGAGTTCTGCGGCTCTCCGGCGGGGCGGCCGAGGGCGGGCGCGGGGTTGTCGCTGCGACCGCAGTAGCCGACGACGACGGCGACGCGACCCGCGCCCTCGTCGGCGAGGCGGGTGGCCAGGCCTTCGAGGGTGTCGAGCGAGGCCTGCACGAAGCTGTGCCGCAGGACGAGGTCCTCGGCGGGGTAGCCGGTCACGACCATCTCGGGGAAGGCCACGAGGTGGCAGCCCTGGTCGAGCGCCTTGCGGGTCCAGGCGCTGACGATGTCGGCGTTGCCTGCGAGGTCCCCGACGGTGTGGTCGACCTGCGCGAGTCCGACCCTGAGCTGCGCCATGCGCCGACCCTAGGCCGTCGCCGTCGGGCTCAAGACGGTCGCCTCGGCCTGCCGATGGGGTGGCATGGGGGCTTCCGCATGACCTTTGACTACTACGGCCCGGGCCGTGCGCCCGACGGACCGGTGACGCACGGGTTCGCACCCGCACCCGGGACTGCAGCGACAGCCGGTCAGGTGCCGGCCCCGGGCTGGCCCGCGGCCGTGCCGACCCCTGTGCCGCCCCCCGCCACCCGGGCGCTGCCCCTGCCGGCGTTGCTCCTGGGCCTCGGCGGCGTGCTGCTCGCCCTGTCGTCGTTGCTGCCCTGGGTCTCGGTCCTGGTCTTCGACCTCAGCGGGCTCAAGGTGGAGTGGGGAGCAGCGGCGCTCGTCGGCGGGCTCGTCGCCGTGGTCGCGGCAGTCGAGGAGGGCGCCGGCCTCATCGGTCGCGCCGCACGTCCGCTGCTGCGGGTCGGGGCGCTGCTCGGAGGGCTCGCCGGTGCTGGTGCCGCGCTTGCCGTCAGGCAGCGGATCGGCAGCGCGACCGACGGCTTCACGTCGGGGCTCGGGTCCGCCACCTCCGACGCCGCCACCGACCTCGGGTTCGACGGGGCCCCTCTCACCGGGGGCGGTCTCGAGGAGGGGTTCGGCGACTTCGGCGCGCAGCTCGCCGAGGCCTTCATGCCCTCGGCGGGTGTCGGCCTGTGGCTGGCCCTGGCAGCCGGGCTCGTCGTCGCGGCCGGCGCCGTGGCCGCGCTGCGGGACTAGGCCGCGGGGCGCGAGTCGCCCGGGAAGCGCGGGCCGGCGGCGGTGGCGGCACCGGCGGTCTCCCCGACGTCGGCGCAGTTCTGCTCGTGGGGGAGCAGCGCCCGGCCGACGACCTGCCACAGGCGCCCGGCGCTGGTGTAGCGGCCGCCGAAGCCGTCGGCGTCGACCGCCTTGGCTACGGCGTCCTTGGCTGCGCCGGTGACGATCGCGCAGCGCAGCCCGTCCCCGACCTGCGGCAGCCCGGCGAGCGCCGGCCCGGGCCAGGCGGCCGGGTCGACCCCAGCAGAAGCGGTGGCGGGACGGGCGTTGACGACGTACGACGAAGGCGTGACGTCGGTGTCGGCGAGCGCGGCCGCCTCGCGCAGGGCCTTGCCGAGCTCGGCCATCCGGGTCACCCGCGCGGGGTCGGCGTAGGCCTCTGCGTCGGGGGCTGTGGGGTCGAGCAGCGGCACCTCGACGGTGGTGAGCGTGCTGCGCAGGCGGACCGTGAAGGTGCTGCCGCCGCCGTCGGCGAAGGACGTGTCGCGGGCCAGGGTGCTGCGGCCGCCCGAGGTGAGACCGGCGGCGATCGCGAGCTCCTGCAGCCGCGCGAGCGTCGACTGGTCGAGCTGCCCGGTGCGCAGGACCGGCCGGCTGTCGGTGCCGGTGCGGTCGACCGACAGGACCCGACCGTCGGCGTAGACGGCCACGTCGGGCAGGCCGAGCGGCGAGGTGTAGGAGCACTCGCCGTAGCAGCTGCTCGTCACCGCGAGCTGCGGCTTGCCGCCCGTCGAGTCGGCCTCGGCGGTCGGTGAGGACTGCGGCTCGGCGCCGGTGCAGCCGGCGAGCAGCACCACCAGGCCCAGGGCGGCGAGCCGCACCTCAGCGAGCCAGGTCGGTGAGGGCGTCGAACTGCGCGTCGGTGAGGGAGACCTCGGCCGCCGCGCAGTTCTCCTCGAGGTGCGCGACCGACCCGGTGCCCGGGATCGGCAGGATGACGGGGGAGCGCTTGAGCAGCCAGGCCAGGGCGAGCTGGGCCGGCGTCGCGCCGGTCTCCTTCGCGATGCCGTCGAGGACACCGCCGGGGCGGGCGAGGTCGCCGGACGCGACGGGGAACCACGGGATGAAGGCGATGCCCTCGGCCTCGCAGTGGTCGACGACCGCCTCGGACTGGCGGTTGGCGAGGTTGTAGAGGTTCTGGACGCTGACGACGTCGACGACCTTGCGGGCCTGCTCGATCTCCTCGACGGTGACCTCGGACAGGCCGACGTGGCGGATGAGGCCCTGGTCCTGCAGCTCCTTGACCGCGCCGAGCGACTCCTCGACGGGCACCTGCGCGTCGATGCGGTGCAGCTGCCACAGGTCGATGCGCTCGACGCCGAGCCGACGCAGCGACATGTGCACGCACTGGCGGAGGTACTCCGGACGGCCGACCTGCTCCCACTGGTCCGGGCCCCAGCGGGTGAGGCCGCCCTTGGTCGCGACGACGACCCCGTCGTAGGGGTGCAGCGCCTCGCGCAGCAGGTCCTCGCTGACGTAGGGCCCATAGCTGTCGGCGGTGTCGATGAAGTCCACGCCGAGCTCGACGGCACGACGACAGACCGCCAGGGCGGTGTCGTGGTCGGCGGGCGGGCCCCAGATGCCCTTGCCGGTGATGCGCATCGCACCGAAGCCGAGGCGGTGGACGGGCAGGTCACCGCCGAGGGAGAAGGTGCCGCTGGACGTCACGGGGGCAGTCATGGGTCCTCCTGGAGATGGGCGTGCGCCCAGTCTTCCCAACGGGTCGTGTGATCGACACACTGGGTGCGTGAGCGTGACGGCGACGTCGTACGACCTGGCTGCCCGCGAGCTGGCCGGCCAGGTCGAGGCGTGGCCCCAGGGGGCGCCCTTGCGCCTGGCGAAGCGCACCTCCAACCTGTTCCGAGACCGGGCGCCGGCGACGACGCCAGGGCTGGACGTGTCCGGGTGGCGCGGAGTGCTCGACGTCGACGTCGACGGTCGCACCGCCGACGTCCTCGGGATGACCACCTACGAGGAGCTGGTCGACGCCACCCTGGCGCACGGGCTGATGCCGCTCGTCGTCCCGCAGCTGAAGACGATCACCCTCGGAGGGGCCGTCGCCGGGCTCGGGATCGAGGCCTCCAGCTTCCGCAACGGCTGCCCGCACGAGTCGGTGCTGGAGATGGACGTCCTCACCGGCGCCGGGCGGGTGGTCACCTGCAGCCGCGAGCAGGACAGCGCGTTGTTCCACGGCTTCCCCAACAGCTACGGGACGCTCGGCTACGCGCTCCGGCTGCGCATCGAGCTCGAGCCCGTGCTTCCCTTCGTGCACCTGCGACACGTCCGGTGCGGGTCCGTCGCGCAGGCTGCGGCACTGATGACCGACGTGTGCGCTGCGGGCTCCTACGACGGCGAGCCGGTCGCGTTCGTCGACGCGGTCTGGTTCGGGCCCGACGACACCCGGGTGACCCTGGGGTCCTGGGCGTCCGCGGCCCCGCACGTGTCCGACTACACCGGTCGCGAGATCTACTACCGGTCGCTGCGGCAGCGGCCTGAGGACTGGCTGACCGTCCGCGACTACCTATGGCGCTGGGACACCGACTGGTTCTGGTGCAGCCGGGCCTTCGGGGCCCAGCACCCGGTGGTCCGCCGGATCTGGCCGAGACGCTGGCTGCGCAGCGACGTCTACTGGGCACTGGTCGCCTTCGAGCGGCGACACGGGTGGAAGTCCGCCCTCGACCGTCGCCGCGGGCTGCCCGAGCGCGAGGACGTCGTGCAGGACGTCGAGGTGCCCGTGGACCGGGTGGCCAACTTCATGGACGTCTTCGCGGGAGAGGTGCCGATCGAGCCGGTGTGGTTCTGCCCTCTGCGGCAGCGGGGCCCCGACGACGTGTGGGACCTCTACCGGCTGGACCCCTCCGTGCTCTACGTCAACGTCGGGTTCTGGTCCTCGGTGGCGCTGGGCCCCGGCGAGCCTGACGGAACCCACAACCGGCTCGTCGAGCGGCTCGTCGGGCATCTCGGCGGCCGCAAGTCGCTCTACTCGACGTCGTACTACGACGAGGAGGCGTTCTGGAGGCTCTACAACGGGCCGGTCTACCGCCGGCTCAAGGACGAGCACGACCCGCAGGCCCGGTTCCTCGACCTCTACGAGAAGTGCGTCCGAGGAGGATGAGCGCGATGATCGCCGACGAGTTGCACGCGGTCCTGGCCAAGCCGATCCGTGTCGAGGCCTACGACGGGTCGGCCGCGGGGCCGCCCGGTGCGCCGGTCCTCCGGCTGCGCAGCCGGAAGGCGCTCGCCCACCTGGTGAGCGCCCCGGGGGAGCTCGGGCTGGTGCGGGCCTACGTGTCCGGTGAGCTCGACCTCGTGGCACCCGATCACTACAGCGCGCTGCGTGCGCTTGCCGGCGACACCATCGGCGACCTCACAGCCAGGCAGCGGCTGTCGGCCCTGCGTCGTCTCGGGCGTGAGGCCCTCACCTGGGTCGAGCCACCGCCGCAGGAGGTCGGCGCTCGCCGCTACGTCGCGGGGCTCCGGGCCCACACCCTCGGTCGCGACGCCGTCGCGATCGCCCACCACTACGACGTCAGCAACCTCTTCTACTCGTGGGTGCTCGGCCCGTCGATGGCCTACACCTGCGCGGTCTACGCCGAAGACAGCACCACCTTGGAGCAGGCCCAGGCGGCGAAGTTCGACCTGGTCTGCCGCAAGCTCGGGCTGCGTCCGGGCATGCGCCTGCTCGACGTCGGCTGCGGCTGGGGCGGCATGGCTGTCCATGCCGCGACGCACTACGACGTCGAGGTCGTCGCGGTCACGCTGTCGCGCAGGCAGGCCGAGTGGGGGCAGAAGGTCGTCGCCGAGTCGGGGCTGACCGGGCAGGTGGACATCCGGCACCAGGACTACCGCGCCGTGCCCGAGACCGGGTTCGACGCCATCAGCTCCATCGGTCTCACCGAGCACGTGGGCATCAAGGGGCTGCCCGACTACGCCCGCCGTCTGGCGGGGAAGCTGCGCCCGCAGGGACGGCTCCTCAACCACTGCATCACCCGCGCTGACGAGCAGGCGGCAGCGATCAGCAAGCGCGGCTTCATCGCGCGCTACGTCTTCCCCGACGGCGAACTGCCCGGGGTCGGCCGGGTCGTGCGCGAGCTGGAGGCCGCCGGGCTCGAGGTCCGTCACGAGGAGAACCTGCGGGAGCACTACGCCCGGACCCTCCATGCCTGGTGCGACAACCTCGATGCCCGCTGGGACGACGCCGTCACCGAGGTCGGGCAGGGCACGGCGCGGGTCTGGGCGCTCTACCTGGCGGGGTCGCGACTCGCGTTCGAGCGCAACGACATCCAGCTCCACCAGGTCCTGGCGGTCCGGACGACCGAAGGCTTCTCGGGGATGCCGCTGCGCCCCGACTGGGGGGTCTGACGCTGGTCACGACGGGCCATCGCGCCGGTCGCCGAGCCGGGAGACAGTGAGTCGTGGACCTCGACCCGCGGATGCGCGCCGCCCTCGCGAGCCTCGCCGTGGGTGCGGGGGTCGTGCACGTCGCGGTCGCGCCGGAGCACGCCGACCACCACTGGACGATGGGGCTCGCTATGGCCCTGACGGCCTGGGCCCAGCTGGGGTGGGCGGCCGCCGTGGTCATCCGCCCGAGCCGGCTGCTGCTGCTCGTCGGCGCTGCGGCGTCGGGAGTGCTGGTCCTGGCCTACGCCGCCGTCTCCGTTGTCGGTTGGCCGCTCGGTCCCTCGGCAGGAGAGCCTGAGGCGCAGACCGCCGCCGGGCTGCTCGCTTCCGGTCTCGAGCTCCTCGTCGTGCTCGCCGTGCCACTGGCCCTCGGCGCCTGGCGGGTCCCGCGGCTGCTGCTGCCCGCCGCCGGAGTGCTCGTCGTCGGGTCCACCACGAGCCTGCTCGTCCTCGGGGGCGGTGGGCACGCCGTCGACGCCGGGCGCGACGCCGGTCACGAGGGCAGGGCCCACCTCGCTGCCGCCCCGGCGGGGACCCAGCCGCAGGGGGCCCAGCCGCAGGGGACCCACGGGCACCCCGCCGACACGACGCCGCCGACCGCGGAGCAGCAGGTGGCGGCCGAGCGGCTGCGCGCAGCCACGGTCGCCGGTCTGGTCCGCTACGCCGACGTGGCCGCCGCCGAGGCCGCCGGCTACCGGGTCGTGCACGACGCGGACGGCAAGCTCCTGCACTACGCCCACCCCGGCTACCAGGCCGACGGGCGGCTGCTCGACCCGCAGAAGGTCGAGAGCCTGCTCTACGTCGTCCTGCCCGACGGCCGCCGGATGCTGGTCGGTGGCATGTACATCACGCCGAAGGGCCAGACCCCGCCGCAGCCGGGCGGGTCCCTCACCAGCTGGCACGCCCACGACGACCTGTGCCTCGACGCGACCCGCGGCATCGCCATCACCCAGCTCCCCGGTGGCGGCTGCCCCGCGGGCTCCGCGGTCGGCACGACCGGCGAGATGCTGCACGTCTGGTCGATCCCCTACGCCACCGGTCCGTTCGCCGAGCTCGACGCCGCGACGCTGCGGGCCGGTGTGGTGTCAGCCCTCTCGGCCGCCTGACCGGCCTGACCGGCGAGCCCGTCATGCCGCCGTGACACAGCGCTGACAGGGTGGACACGCAGCCGGACGAGGCCGAGCGTGTCGTCGGGCTGCCTCACAGGCACGCAGATCGGGATTCGGACACGAACGTTGTGTGCATGGGAGTCGCGCAGGGTGTCGGCTGAAGTCGCCCCGTCTCGTCGGTGCTGCGGACTGTCTGCGGGCAGGTGCGTGTCCTCGGTGACTCGCCGCGACAATGGCCGCTGGCGGGCGCGCTACCGGGACGCCGCCGGCACGGAGCACGCTCGGCTTGCGCAGACCCGGCGTCACGTGGAGTCGCCGGTAACGCCATGCGACGATAACCGCGTGAGAGAGAGCCGGCAGGGGAGCGCGCTGTTCTGTCGCTGCCTCCTTGCGACCTCGCTCACCGCAGTCGACGACTGCCTCTGTCCCGCCTGACACCGCGTTAGCCCGCTCGCTGACCGTTGCCGCCCGGACACAGACCGTCGACTGAGGACGTCCACGTGACGAACGACCTGCTCCACCCTGCTGCGCACGAGGAACACTCGCCGAGCCCGGTGAGCTGGAGGCGTCGGCTGTGCGCCCGCCTCGGTGGATGGTGCGACTTCCTGCTGGACACGCACCACGCCCGCGTCCCCTTCTAGCAAGCCGCGCGGCTCACCGGCGGCGCAAGCTCCACCAGCGCGTCGGGATGGCTGGCTTCTCCCGGGGGCAGGTGCAGCGCTGGCCTGATGGCACCGACCTCATCACGCTGTCGACGTGCTGGCCGCAGCCGGCCCACGTGGCCTTGCCGCACTGCTGGCAGGTCGCTGATCTGCACACGGTGGTACTCCTCTGGATGTCAGTGGCTGAAGCGGATGTCGGGCA
The DNA here is from genome assembly GCA_030697205.1 of Mycobacteriales bacterium. NCBI lineage: Bacteria > Bacillati > Actinomycetota > Actinomycetes > Mycobacteriales > Mycobacteriales bacterium. The sequence goes on along the minus strand of JAUYQP010000010.1, from coordinate 74,374 downwards.
GGACGCGACGCAACCAGCCCGGGCAGGCCCACGCGGCCCGACCGGTGAGCCGCATCAGGACTGGGAGCAGGAGCAAGCGGACGAGGGCGGCGTCGAGCAGGACGGCGATGCCGAGCACGACGCCCATCTCCTTGGGTGGCAGCGGACCGGAGAGGGCGAAGGTGAAGAACACCGCCACCATCACACCGGCGGCCGCGAAGATGACCCGGCCGGAGTGCGCGATCCCCCCGACCATGGCCTCCTTGGGATCTCCGGACTTCTCCCAGTGCTCTTTCGCGCTGGCGAGCAGGAAGACGGTGTAGTCCATGCCGATCGCGAAGATCATGGCGAAGAAGAACACCGGTGCCCAGGCGTCCAGGAACCCCTGGCTCTCGAAGCCGAAGAGCCCCGACCCGATGCCGTCTTGGAACACCAGCTTCGCGGCGCCGAACGCGGCTCCGGTGGCCAGCAGGTTGGTCAGCACCCCCATGGCCGCCAGCAGCGGGGCTTGCAGTGCCACGAGCAGCAGCGCGAACCCGAGGACCAGCACGATCGCCACGACGAGCGGGGTCTTGTCGTTCAGCACCTGCTCGAGGTCGTGGTTCTCCGCGGCGGTACCGCCGACCAGCGTTCCGGCGGGCAGTGCGCCGCGCAGTCGGTCGATGGTGTCCCCGGTGGCCGTGGCCGACGGGTCGCTCGCCGGGACCACCTGGACGAGTGAGGTGGCGCCGTCGGCGCCGGGCATCGCCGGGAAGACCCGTGCGACACCGGGGTCGGCCTCGGCGGCGCGGCTGACGGCGGCGGCCTGCGCCGAGGTCGTGACCACCTGCAGGGTGCCGGGCGCCCCGGGGCCGAAGGCCTGTTGGACCAGGTCGTAGCCGACCCGGCTGCTGTTCTCGCTGGGGACGACCTTGATGCTGGGCATACCGGTCTGCAGGCCGAACACGGGCACGGCCAGTGCCACGAGCGCAACCAGGGCGACGCTGCCGTAGGCGACCGGGCGGCGCCAGAGGCGCTCGCCCCATGCGGCGAACCGCGCGGACCGGTGCTCGCCAGCTGAGATGCCGGGGATGGACAGCCCGTTGACCCGGTCACCGAGGCGGGCCAGCACGGCAGGCAGCAGCGTCAGGGTGGCGGCCAGGATGAAGACGACCGAGATCATGATGCCGAGCGCCATCGAACGGAAGGCGGGCGACGGCACGAGCAGCACCGCGGACAGCGAGATCAGCACGGTGATCCCGGAGAACAGGACCGCCTTGCCGGCGGTGTCCATCGTGACGGCGGCGGCCTCCGCCGAGCTGAGCCCGCTCGCTCGCGCGGCCCGGAAGCGCACGACGAGGAACAGCGCGTAGTCGATGCCGAGTGCGAGCGCGAACATCAGCGCGAAGTTCAGCGCCCAGATGCTGATGTCGGCGAACTGCGCGCCGATCCAGAGCGTCCCGGCAGCGGAGACCAGACCGAGGACGGTCAGCATCAGGGGCAGCCCTGCGGCGACGAGGGAGCCGAACGCCAGCACCATGATCGTGAGCGTCACGGGCCAGCTGAGCAGCTCGCTCTTGAGCATCGCCTCCAGGTTGGCCTCGTTGAAGTCGCTCCACAGCCCGGACGAGCCGGTCAGAGCGACGGTGACGCCGTCGCCGCCCAGCTCGCGCAGCGGCTCCTTGAGGTCGTCCGCGGCGCGGACCATCTCGTTCATGTTCGTGCTGGCGGCACCGGCCTGCAGCACGCCGGTCCGGCCGTCCTCTGAGATCGACAGCCCCGCCGTGGGCGGCACGATCGTGGACAGCCGGTCGTCGGCCTGCAGCAGCGCCGTGGCCTCGCGGACGACGTCGGCACCGCGACCGTCGGCCAGACCGTCGTCGGCCCGTACGACGACCTGCAGCGCCGCGCTCGACAGGCCTCCGAACTGCTGCTGCACCAGGTCGCGGGCCTGCACCGACTCGGACCCCGAGGCCTCCCAACCGGCTCCGGCCAGTGCCCCTTCGACCTTTGGTGCGAAGGCGCCCAGCCCGATCGCAACGACGGCCCAGACGACGAGCAGCAGTCGGAAGTGCCCTGCGGTCCAGAGACCAAGCCTGCCGAGCGGCCCGTGCCGTGGCGGGTCCGCGGAGACAGGAGATGTCGAGGTGTCGGGCCCGTCGGTGCTGATGCTCATGTCGCTCCTCGCTCGTGTCAGACACACCCACGGGGGTATGTCGTGATCCAGGCCAACACTACACAGGTACCCCCCGGGGTATCAAGAGGAGACGCGTGATGCCTGTCGCACCGGTCGTCGTGGTGGGTGGCGGGCACAACGGCCTCGTCGCAGCGTGCTACCTGGCCAAGGCCGGCAAGGACGTCCTGGTGCTGGAGGCAGCCGACAAGCCGGGTGGGGGATCGCGCACGGACGAGACGATCCCCGGCTACCTGTTCAACACCCACGCCGCTGCCCACAACATCATCAACATGACCCGCATCCCCGCGGAGCTCGACCTCGCCGGGGCAGGCCTGGAGTACGTGCCGATGGACCCCTTCGCCACGGGGCTCTTCCGCGACGGCAGGGTGGTGCGGTTCCACCGCGACCTCGAGCAGACGGTCGCGTCGATCGCCGAGCACAGCCGCGCCGACGCGGAGGCCTACCGCGCCTTCATGCACCGGGCGATCCCGCTGGTGAAGACGGCCGTCACCGGCCTGGAAAGCGGGTCGACGCCGGGCGGGGTGCTCAAGGCAGTCGCCAGCAAGATCGGCCCGCTGCTGCAGGGGGTCAAGCGCGCCGGGGGCCCGTTCGGGATGGTGCACGACCTCATCGCGCCCTACGGCACGCTTCTGGAGACCGCCCTGCCGAGCGACCTGACCCGCGCGCCCATCGCATCGTTCGCCAGTCACTCCTCGGCCGGGCCGCACGCCACGGGCGGGTCGTTCTTCGTCTTCTGGCAGGCGGCGTACCACCTGTTCGGGCAGTGGCACCCGCTCGGCGGCTCGCAGTCGCTGGCCTCCGCCCTGATCCGCCGGCTCGAGGGATGGGGCGGCGGCGTCCGGACCGGGGCCGTGGTGGAGCGGATCGATGCCCGAGGCGGGACGGCGAAGGCCGTCGTCCTCGAGGGCGGCGAGCGGATCGAGGCCTCCGCAGTCGTCACGGCGGTCGACGTGCAGACCGCGCTGCTCGGCCTGCTGGATCCGCCGCTGGCCGGCCGGGACGGCGTCGAGCTGAGAGCCGCGCACCGCGGCAACGCCGTGCAGATGCTGGTGCACCTGGCGACCGACAAGCTCCCGCCATATCCGAACGCCCGGCCCGGTGACTGGAACGGCCTGCAGTCCCACGTCGACACCCTCGACGAGCTGCGGCACGGGTTCCTGTCCGCCGAGGGCAGACGGCTCCCGGACCCGGTGTCGACGTACTGCTTCACCCCGTCGGTCTACGACGACTCGCTCGCCCCGGCGGGCACGCACACCGTGTACCTCGCCTGCCCCTGCGCGCCGTACGACGTCGAGGGCGGCTGGGAGGACCAGCAGGAGGCGTTCGCCGACGCGATGGTCGCGCAGGTCGAGGCGCACGCACCGGGCTTCACCGCCAGCATCACGGGCCGGCACATCCGCACCCCGACGTTCATGGCGCAGGAGCTGCGCTGGCCCGGTGCGCACCCCATGCAGCTCGACATCAGCCTCGACCAGCTGGCGTTCATGCGGCCCACCCGCCGGCTCTCCGGGCACACCGTTCCGGGCGTCGCCGGTCTCTACACCTGTGGCGCCTCGACCGCGCCGGTCGGCGGGATAGCGGGCAGCAGTGGCAAGGCCGCTGCACTCGAGCTGCTCAAGGTGCAGCCGTGAAGGTGACGACCCGCAGCGTCGCGCTGTCCAAGGCGGAGTTCGTCAGCACCGGCGTCGCCGCGGTCGTCTCCAGCACGGCTTACGGCACCGGCGGGTTCCCCTACCTCGCCAGGGGAGTGGTGGGCGACCTGTCCGGCTTCCTGCTGCTCGGGATGGTCGGGACGGCTGCCGGAGCGAGGGTGCGACACGAAGCCGCCGTGTGCCTCGGACTCATCGGCGCCGTGCTGCTGCTCGACCCCCAGTGGCCGCTGGAGATCGCCGAACCGGCGTGGTGGGCGCTGTTCAGCACGGGGCTGGCGGCGTACGTCGTCGTCCGCCGACGGATCTGCGACTGAGAGGGATCGACCATGAAGCCGATCGACGTCATCGGAAGCCAACCAGGGCGGGTGCTGCGCATCGCCGCAGGCATCGGCATCATCACGACGGGGTTGCGTCGAGGGGACACGAAGGGCAAGGTGCTGGCTGCGGCCGGGGGGATCCCTCTCGTGGCCGGCGCCGCCGACGTGTGCGTGCTCGGCCCGCTGGTCCACGGGCCGCTGCGGGGCGAGGCCTTCCGGCAGCACCGGCGGGCTCGATAACAGGCCGGGCGGAGCGCGCCCGGGAGCAGGACCCTCGAAGCGTGCCCTGGCCGCTGGAGGTTGAGAGCGACCTCGTGGCCGTCGACACGACGTGGGGCGAGCTGCAGCCCATGGAGGTGGCGCCGGGGGTGCGGACCGTGGGGGAGCTGGAGCTGCTGGCGCTGCAGGAGCAGGGCGCCGCCCTCGTTGACAGTCGTACGGTCGGCTCGTTCGGCGGTCGGACGCTGCCTGGTGCGATCAACGTCCCGCACGACCAGGTGATCGCACAGCAGGGAGAGCTTGATCGACGGGGACTGTCGGTGCTGTTCTGCAAAGGCCCGCAGTGCCCGCAGTCCCCCGACGCCATCCGTCAGCTGCTCGAGGCCGGCTTCCCGGCGACCGCGCTGGCGTACTACCGCGGTGGCCTGCACGACTGGGTCACCCTGGCCCTCCCGACCCAGGACATCTGACAGCCCTATACCCCTACGGGTACCTTACCGGAAAGACCTGAGGAGATGCCATGACCACGGAAGCCACCATCGACCAGCTCAAGCGGGCCCGCACCGAGGGCGCCGTCGTCATCGACGTGCGGGAGTCTGAGGAGCACGCCGCAGGGCACGTGGCCGGCGCGCGGTCCCTCCCGCTCAGCGAGCTGCCGACCCGCACCCACGAGGTCCCCACGGATCAGACGGTGTATCTGGTCTGCCAGGGCGGCGGCCGCAGCAGCCAGGCAGCGGAGCTGCTCGGTGCCGCCGGCCACGATGTCCGCTCCGTGGTGGGTGGGACGACGGCGTGGAGAGAGGCCGGCGGTGAGATGGAGAGCAGTCGCGACTGACCGCGAGAAGGGCGCGAGGGTGCGCCGTTGGACACGTCACCACCGTGTGACGGAGGGATGAGGAGGCACGATGCAGCTCGAAGACGATGCGATCAAGCTCGCGGTGAACCGGCTCCGGCGGGCGGAGGGTCAGATCGCGGGCGTCATCCGCATGCTCGAGGCGGGCAGGGACTGCGAAGACGTCGTCACTCAGTTGGCAGCGGTCTCGCGGGCGCTGGACAAGGCGGGGTTCAGCATCGTCGCCAGTGGTCTGCGGCAGTGCCTGAGCCAGGACGACGCGGCGGCCGCCGCCATCGACACGGCCAAGCTCGAGAAGCTCTTCCTCTCACTGGCCTGAGCCGGCGGCTCTCTCCCTCAGCAGGCGAAGCAGGTCAGGCTCGTCCACGCCACGCCACGCCACGAAGACGGCGCTGCTTCCCAACGTCGCCATCCCGAGCAAGGGCAGCGAGCCCCGCTCGTCCTGCACCGCGCGTGTCCTCGTCTGCCGACGCAGATGCGCTCCCGTCACCCAGATCCGCGACCACCGTCATGGCCGCACGACCTGCAGACCGGCCTTCTCGGCGTTGTCGAAGTCGTCGTCGAGGTGCACCACCTCGTGACCCGCACGGTCGAGGATGCTTGCCGCGATGCTCGCCCGGTAGCCGCTGGCGCAGTGCACCCAGACCTTGCCCCTCGGCACCTCGTGGAGCCGGTCGACCAGGCTGTGCAGGGGGATGTGCTTCGCGCCCCGGATGTGACCGTCCTTGACCTCGTCGTCGCGGCGCACGTCCAGGACGTGCGCCACGTCAGGCATATCCGCGAAGGTCGCCTGCTGGTAGGAACGCACGGGCACGTCGGGTGCCAGGCTGATCAGCTCGCCGGTCGCGCTGCCAGCCAGGTGATCGATGCCGATGCGCACCAGCTGCCGCTGTGCCTGAGCGACCTGCGACGGGCTCTCACCGATCACGGTGATCGGCGAACCCCACGGGATGACCCAACCGGCGTAGGTCGAGAACTGCGTGCCGATCCCGATGGAGACGGTTCCTGCCAGGTGCTGTCCGGCGTACGCCTTCCGGTCACGCAGGTCCACGACCCACTCGCCGGTGCGGATCCGGGCAGCGAGCTCCGAGGGGTCCAGGGTGCGCACGGGCGTCAGGTCGGGCTCGTCCGGGCCCTGCGCGTTAAGCGCACCCATGTGCGCGTAGTAGGCGGGGTAGCTCGTTAGCCCGGCGACGAGCTTGTCGACGAAGGACTGCTCGTCGTCCTCGGTGAGGGCGTCGTTGCGGCGCTTCTCCTGGCCGATCGTGCTGTCGCTCCCACCGCTCGCGCCGCCTGAGGAGCAGAAGGACCCGAAGCCGTGCGTCGGGAATAGCGCGGCGTCGTCCGGCAGGGCCTTCGCGAGCCGTCGCGCCGAGCGCCACTGCTTGCGCGTCAGGTCGTCGGTGCGATCCGTGCCGAGCAGGTCGGTGCGCCCGACGCTGCCGTAGAGCAGGGAACCGCCGCTGAAGACCGCCGGCGCACCGCCGGTGTGGTCGGTGACGACGTAGGCCAGGTGCGTGTCGGTGTGCCCCGGGGTCTCGATGACCCGGACGGTCAGCTCGCCGACGGTGAGCTCGTCGCCGTCGTGGGCGGCGCAGCGCTCGAAGGCGACCTCGTCGCGACCAGCCACGACGTACGTCGCGCCCGTGCGGCGCGCGAGCGCATGGCCCCCGGTCACGTAGTCGTTGTGCAGGTGGGTCTCCACCACCATGCGCACCTCGACGCCCAGCTCCGCGAGGAGTGCCTCGACGCGGTCGAGGTCGCGCTGCGGGTCCACGACGAGGGCCACGCTGCCGTCGGAGACGACGTAGCTCCGGTCACCGAGGTGGCTGGTCTCCAGGATGTCGACGCGCACTGTGCTCTCCTCGTGCTTGCCCCCACCGGCTAATGTACGTACATTATGCCGATGGAGGCGACAAGGCAAGGCCGGCGGCCGCTGGCACGCGCCTCGGGGTCGCCGCTGTGGGCGCAGTTGCTCGCAGACCTGCGGGTCCGGCTCGCCGGTGGCGAGTTCGCGGAGGGCTTCCCTGGCGAGCTGGCACTGGCGCAGGAGTACGCCGTCAGCCGACACACCGTCCGAGAAGCCCTGCGGCACCTGCGCGCCGAAGGCAGGGTCACCGCCGCTCGCGGTCGCAAGCCCCGCCTCGGCCCGGTCGAGGTCGAGCAACAGCTGGGCGCGCTGAGCTCGCTGTTCGCGGCCGTCGAGAGCGCCGGCCTGGAGCAGCGCTCGATCGTGCGCGCGCTGGACCTGCGACGCGACGGGGTCGTCGCGACGCGGCTGCTGCTCGAGGAGTCGGCGCCCCTGGTCTACCTCGAGCGGGTGCGCCTCGCCGCCGGGGAGCCGCTCGCTCTCGACCGGGTGTGGCTACCAGCCGACCTCGCCCACCCCCTGCTGACGGTGGACTTCACGCACACCGCCCTCTACACCGAGCTGCTCGAGCACTGTGGGCTGCGGTTGACCGGGGGCCGCGAGCAGGTGCGCGCCGTGCTTCCACTGCGAGGCGAGCGCGCCCTGCTGCACATCCCCGCTGGCGTCGCCCTGCTGGCCGTCGAGCGCACCGGATGCCTGGACGGTCGGCCGGTCGAGCACCGGCGCACGATCGTGCGCGGTGATCGCTTCGCCGTCACCGCGCAGTTCGACGGCCGCAGCGTCCAGCTGTCTGCCGACGCTCAGGGCGGGCGGTCGCCCGTCGGGCCGGAGAGGAGCCAGACATGACAGGACCCGACCCCGAGGTGTCCGTGCAGCAGGCCGCCGACGCCGCCGCAGCCGGGCTCGTCCTGCTCGTCGACGTGCGCGAGGACGAGGAGTGGGCGGCGGGCCGTGCGCCCGGAGCGATCCACGCCCGGCTGAGCTCGCTGCGCGCCGACGACGTGCCGGGTGACCGACCGGTCGTCGCGGTCTGCCGTTCGGGCAACCGCTCCGGGAAGGCGGCTGCGCAGCTGGCACAGGCCGGGCTCCGGGTGTCGAACATGGCAGGCGGGATGACGGCCTGGGCCGCGGCTGGCCTACCGGTGGTCCGCGACGACGGCAGCCCAGGCGAGATCGCGTGATCGACCCGTGATCCTGGCCGCTGTTGCTCTCGGGCTGCTCATCGGTCTGGCCCTGGGAGCCCTCGGCGGCGGCGGCTCGATCCTCACCGTCCCCGCGCTCGTCTACGCCCTCGGTCTGTCGGCCCAGGAGGCGACCACGGCCAGCCTAGTGATTGTCGGGATGACGGCGGCGACCGGCAGCGTCAGCCATGCGCGCTCGGGTCAGACGCGCTGGGGGTCGGGTGTCCTGCTCGCGCTGCTCGGCGTCCCGGCCGCGGTGCTCGGCACCCAGCTGAACCGCGCCGTGGACCCTGACGCGCTACTGCTCTGCTTCGCCGTCGTGATGCTGCTGGCCGCGAGCGGGATGCTCGCCCGAGCTCGGGCCGTGGTGCGGGCGGGGGGAGCGGACTCGCCGCGGGAGCCGGCGCCAGGAGCCACAACCGCCGAGGTCGCGGCCGAGAGGAGCCGCACCGACCTCGCCTGGCGCCTGGCCGCCGCTGGCCTGGGCATCGGTTTCCTCAACGGCTTCCTCGGCGTCGGCGGAGGCTTCGTCGTCGTTCCCGTGCTCGTCGTGCTCCTGCACATGCCGATGCCCTCCGCCGTGGGCACGTCACTGCTGGTCATCGCCGTCAACTCCGCGGTGGCGCTGGTAGCGAGAGCAGGTCACGGCAGCTTCGCGTGGAGCGTCATCGTCCCCTTCACGCTCGCCGCCATCGCCGGCTCCCTGGCAGGCAAGCGGGTCGCCGATCGTCTCCGTGCCATCACCCTGACCCGGTCGTTCGCGGCCCTCCTCGTGGTCGTCGCGGCCTACGTGGCCATCAAGGCCGTCCCGGCGCTCGTCTGAGCAGGTGGCCCGAGCCGCATGCTGCCTGGTCGCGGTCGTCTGGCCGTCGCCGTGGACGAGCAGAACTGCGGACAGGTGGCCTCGGCGCCTGCGTTTCCGTCGTCGGTCCCGGCTGTGCAGCGGCCCACGTCGGTGCTGCCTACCGGAGTCCGGGGGTGGACAGGACACAATGAGGTGTCGCCGGGTGCGACGGAGTTGCGGACTGTCTGCGGACTGGAGAACACTGATCATGGCCCTGACCTGCGGAAACGAGTGACGTGGACAAGCAGCAGGAGTTCGTGCTCCGCACGCTCGAGGAGCGCGACATCCGCTTCATCCGGCTGTGGTTCACCGACGTGCTCGGGACGCTGAAGTCGGTCGCCATCGCGCCGGCCGAGCTCGAGGGCGCCTTCGCCGAGGGCATCGGCTTCGACGGCAGCGCCATCGAGGGCTTCGCCCGCGTCCACGAGAGCGACATGCTCGCCAAGCCCGACCCGGCGACCTTCCAGGTCCTGCCGTGGCGCGGCGAGGGCGTCGACGGCCCGGGCACCGCCCGGATGTTCTGCGACATCACGATGCCTGACGGCACGCCGTCGTGGGCCGACCCGCGCCACGTCCTGCGCCGGGCGCTGGCGAAGGCCGCCGACGCCGGCTTCACCTTCTACACCCACCCCGAGATCGAGTTCTTCCTGCTCAAGGGCCAGCCCGGCCCGGGGGAGCTGCCGGTCCCGGTCGACGCCGGTGGCTACTTCGACCTCACCCCCCACGGCGTCAGCCAGGACTTCCGCCGCGACGCGATCACGATGCTCGAGCGGATGGGCATCTCGGTGGAGTTCAGCCACCACGAGGTCGCGCCCGGTCAGCAGGAGATCGACCTGCGCTACGCCGACGCGCTGTCGACCGCCGACAACATCCTCACGACCCGCCACGTCATCAAGGAGGTGGCGCTCACCCAGGGCGTCTACGCCACCTTCATGCCCAAGCCCTTCAGCGACCAGCCTGGCAGCGGCATGCACACCCACCTCAGCCTCTTCGAGGGCGACCAGAACGCCTTCTACGACGGGTCCGACCCGCTGCACCTGTCGAAGGTCGCCAAGCACTTCATCGCCGGCCTGCTCCGCCACGCCGCCGAGATCACGGCCGTCACCAACCAGTGGGTCAACTCCTACAAGCGCCTCATCTCCGGGGGCGAGGCTCCGCCGTACGTCTGCTGGGGTTCCAACAACCGCAGTGCCCTCGTCCGGGTCCCGATGTACAAGCCCACCAAGGGCAACAGCACCCGCATCGAGATCCGCAGCCCGGACAGCGCGACCAACCCCTACCTGTGCTTCGCAGTGCTGCTCGCCGCCGGTCTCAAGGGCATCGAGGAGGGCTACCCGCTGCCGCCGGGCGCGGAGGACGACGTCTGGTCGCTGACCGACGGCGAGCGCCGCGCGATGGGGATGGCCCCGCTGCCGACCTCGCTCGCCGAGGCGATCACGGTGATGGAGTCGAGCGAGCTGGTCGCCGAGACCCTCGGTGAGCACGTCTTCGACTTCTTCCTGCGCAACAAGCGCGAGGAGTGGCGCGACTACCGCAGTCAGGTCACGCCGTTCGAGCTCGGCCGCTACCTCCCGGTCCTGTGACGAGCGCGCTCGTCGTCACCCACTCCGCCTCGGAGACCGTCGGGCGGCTGGGGGAGTGGCTGCCCGAGGCCGGCATGGAGCTCGTGCTCTGCGAGCCGTGGGCCGGCGACGAGGTCCCTGCCGACCTGGGCGACCACGACGCGCTCGTGGTCATGGGAGGACCCCAGCAGGCGTACGACGACAGCTCCGCGCCGTGGTTGCGCGCGACCAAGGACCTGCTCCGTTCGGCCGTCGCGGCGGGCGCGCCCGTCCTCGGGGTCTGCCTGGGTCACCAGCTGCTCGCCGAGGCGACCGGCGGCCGGGTGGCCCGCGGTGAGGCACCCGAGCTCGGCGCGCGGCTCGTCGCCAAGCGCGACGCCGCGGCCGACGACCCGGTCTTCGGTCCGGTGCCCTTCACCCCGACCGTCGTGCAGTGGCACTCCGACGGGGTCGTCGACCTGCCGCCGGGCGCGCTGCTGCTGGCCGGATCGCCGCGCTACCCGGTGCAGGCCTTCCGGGTCGGCGACCGCGCCTACGGCGTGCAGTTCCACCCCGAGCCGACCCGCGAGCACCTCGAGACGTGGGCGGCACGCAGCGGTGAGGAGCTCGACCTGCTCGGGCTGTCCGGTGACGACGTCGTCGAGCGGGCCGTGGCCGCGCTCGAGGAGGTCGAGGAGGTCTGGCGGCCGGCCGTGCAGCGCTGGGCCCGCCTCGCCGAGCACCCCGCCTCCCCACCCCGCCGCCTCCTGCCCGTCGTCGACGCCTAGCCAGCTGCAGCTCATGACCGGACCAGGTCAGCGGGAGACGGGGCCGTCGCTGGCCCGGCTGGGCTTCTCCGACGTCGTGGGGTCGCGGGCAGCGCTCGAGGAGCTCGGGCTCTGGGACGACGCTGCCGCCGACGACGTGGTGCTGACTGCCCTCGCCGACACCGCCGACCCGGACCTCACCGTCGCTGCGCTGGCCCGGCTGGCGGTGGCGGTGCCGGACCGCGCCGCGCTGCTGCGGGCCGTGCGCGAGCAGGAGGGGCTGCGGCTGCGGCTGCTCGCCGTCCTCGGCGCGAGCGCGGCCCTCGGCGACCACCTGGTCGGTCACCCCGCCGACTGGCAGGTGCTCGTCGACGACGAGGCGTCGTCGTCACGCCCGAGCCTCTACGGCCTGCAGAGCCAGCTGCTCGCCGCGGTGGGTGCCCCTCTCGGTGACGCCCTGCCGTGGGGGTCCGGCGGCGCCCGCGCCCGGCTCACCGGCCGAGCAGCGGTGGGTGCCCTGCGCACGGCGTACCGCCGTTGCCTGCTCGGGCTGGCTGCTCGCGACCTGTCCGGTGCGGTCGCCGTCGAGGACGTCGCGGGGGAGCTGGCCGACCTCGCGGCCGCGACCTTGTCGGCCGGGCTCGCGGTCGCCCTCGCCGAGCTGCCGCAGGACGCTGCCGGCTGCCGGCTTGCCGTCGTCGGCATGGGCAAGTGCGGGGGCCGCGAGCTCAACTACGTGAGCGACGTCGACGTCGTCTTCGTGGCCGAGCCGATGGAGGGCGTCGACGAGCAAGCGGCGCTCCGGACCGCGACCCAGCTCGCCAGTGCGATGATGCGGGTCTGCGGCGAGGCGGCCTGGCCGGTCGACGCGGCGCTGCGACCCGAGGGCAAGGCCGGACCGCTGGTGCGGACGCTCGCGAGTCACGAGGCCTACTACCGGCGGTGGGCCAGGACCTGGGAGTTCCAGGCGCTGCTCAAGGCGCGACCGGTCGCCGGCGACCTGCAGCTCGGCCGGGACTACGTCGACGCGGTTGCGCCGATGGTCTGGCGGGCAGGGGAGCGCGACGGCTTCGTCGAGGACGTGCAGGCGATGCGGCGGCGGGTCGAGAGCACCCTGCCGGGCGACCGCGCCGACCGCGAGGTCAAGCTCGGACCCGGTGGGCTGCGCGACATCGAGTTCGCGGTGCAGCTGCTGCAGCTCGTGCACGGTCGCGGCGACGAGACGGTGCGCAGCGGCACGACGCTCACCGCGCTCGACCAGCTCGCGGCGGGTGGCTACGTCGGACGCGAGGACGCCCGTCACCTTGCCGAGGCCTACCGCTGGCTGCGCACCGTCGAGCACCGCCTGCAGCTCGAGCGGCTGCGCCGGACCCACCTGCTGCCCGCGCCCGACGACGACGCGGCGCTGCGCCGACTGGCCCGCGCGGTCGGCTACCGCGGTGACGCGCTGACGACCTTCCGTCGCGAGCGGGCCGGCTTCACCCGCGAGGTCCGGCGGCTGCACGAGAAGCTCTTCTACCGGCCGCTGCTGTCGGCGGTCGCGCGGCTGCCCGCCGACGACGTGCGGCTCGAGCCGGCGCAGGCGAAGGCGCGGCTCGAGGCGCTGGGCTTCGCCGAGCCGGCGGTCGCGCTGCGCCACCTCGAGGCGCTCACCGAGGGGGTCTCGCGGCGCGCGGCCATCCAGCAGACGCTGCTGCCGGCGATGCTCGGCTGGTTCGCCGGCGCCGCCGACCCCGACGCGGGCCTGCTGTCGTTCCGGCAGGTCTCCGACGCCCTCGGCTCGACCCCGTGGTACCTCCGGCTGCTGCGCGACGAGGGCGAGGCCGCCGAGCGGCTGGCCCGGCTGCTGGCCGGCTCCCGCTACGTCGCCGACCTGCTCGCCCGCGCGCCCGAGGCGGTGCGGATCCTCGCTGACGACACGGCACTGGTGCCCCGCGACCGCGACCAGCTCACGGCGTCCTTCCTCGCCGTGGTGCGCCGTCGCGACGACTGGGAGTCGGCGGTCGCCGCGGTGCGCGGCCTGCGCCGTCAGGAGCTCCTGCGGACGGCGTGCGCGCAGCTGCTCGGGCTGCTCGACGACCCGGGTCCGGCGTTGTCCGGCGTCGCCGCTGCGACGGTCGCAGCGGCGCTCGACGTCGCCACCCGCAAGGTGGAGGCCGAGCGACGCGGGCCGCTGCCGGTGCGGCTCGCCGTCGTCGCGATGGGGCGGCTCGGCGGTGACGAGCAGGGCTACGGCTCCGACGCGGACGTGCTCTTCGTCCACGCCGCCGACCCCGGCACGCCGGAGTCCGAGGCCGCCGCGCTCGCCCACGACGTCGCCAACGAGACCCGGCGGCTGCTCGCGCTGCCCGCCCCCGACCCGCCGCTCGCCATCGACGCCGACCTGCGGCCGGAGGGCAAGCAGGGCCCGCTCACCCGCAGCGTCGAGTCCTACGCCGCCTACTACGCCCGCTGGTCGCACGTCTGGGAGTCGCAGGCCCTGCTGCGCGCCGCGCCGCTCGCCGGTGACCCGGGGGTGACCGAGCGCTTCCTCGCCGACGTGGAACCGGTCCGGTGGCCGCAGGGCGGCCTGCCCGCCGAGCACGTGCTCGAGGTACGCCGGATCAAGGCGCGCGTCGAGGCCGAGCGGGTGCCGCGCGGCGCGGACCGCTCGCTGCAGCTCAAGCTCGGTCACGGCGGCCTCGCCGACGTCGAGTGGACCGTGCAGCTGCTGCAGCTCCAGCACGCCTTCGAGGTCGAGGGGCTGCGTACGACGTCGACGCTCCCGGCCCTTGCCGCGGCCGTCGACGCCGGGCTGCTCGACCCGGACGACGGCGAGGTCCTGAGCACCGCGTGGCGGCTCACGACGCGGGTCCGCGACGCCCTCGTGCTGGTCCGCGGGAGGCCCGCCACCGCCCTGCCGTCGAGCGGTCGCGAGCTCGCCGGGGTGGCCCGGGCGCTCGGCTACCCTGCCGGGGCCCAGGGCGACTTCCTGGACGACTACCGCCGTGCGACCCGACGGGCTCGCGCGGTCGTCGAGAGGGTGTTCTACGCATGAGCCGGACCCGCACCGTCACGGTCGCCGACACCCGCTTCCTCGTGCGCGAGCACGAGGGCCCCGGTCGTCCGGTGCTCCTGCTGCACGGCGTGCCCGAGACGTCCTCCATGTGGAGCGAGCTCGCGCCCCGCATCGCCGCCACGGGTCGCCGCGTCCTCGCACCCGACCTGCCCGGCCTCGGCGGCTCGGCCTACACCGGCCCCTACGACCCGGCCTCGGTCGTCGCGCAGCTGGCCGCGCTCGTCACCGCCGAGACCAGCGGTCCGATCGACGTCGTCGGCCACGACTGGGGCGGCTCGCTCGCCCTCGGTCTCGCGGGCGCGCACCCGGAGCTGGTCCGCCGCCTCGCCGTCCTCAACGCGCCCTACCGCGAGGTGCCGCTGCTGCGCGCCGCCCACATCCCGCTGCTCGCGCTGCCGGTGCTGCCCGAGCTGGCCTTCCGCGCCGGTGGCCGCCACATCGTCGACGCGATGCTGTCGATCGGCTGGAAGGCCGGGCACCAGCTCGACCCGGACCGCCGCGCGGAGTACCACGCGGCCTACACCGACCCGGCCCGGGTCAGCGCGATGCTCGGCTACTACCGCGGCGCCGCCCGGCCCAGGCTCAGGGCGATGCTGCCGGGACAGCCCACGCCCGCCGGTCCCCCGCGGGTCACCGCCGAGCGCACCCTCGTCGTCTGGGGCTCAGCCGATCCCGTCCTGCCGGTCTCCGTCGCCGAGGGGATCGCCCGCGACCTCGGCCCCGAGTGCGTCGTCGTGACGATCCCCGGCGCCGGCCACTTCGTCGTGGAGGAGGCCCCCGAGGTCGTCGCCTCGACGTTGCTCGACTTCCTCGGTGACCCCGCGGGCGGGCCCGCGGCCGAGGGCGCGCCCACCCCCGCCCCGAAGGCGTCCACGTCGACGAGGGCGCCGCGCGCCCCGCGGAAGAAGCCCGCTGCCTGAGACCGCGGGCACCGGCCCGGTCCGGCTGGCGGTCCTGCTCGCGGGACTGCTGTCGGCCCTGCTCGGTAGCCTCTACCTGCTCGCCGACCCGATGGGCACCGACCTGTCGGCCGCAGTCGCGCGCGCCGACTTCGCCGAGGTCGGCGGGCTCGCCCCGGTGGACTTCCGCTGGTACGCCGGGACGCAGCAGCTCGGCTACAGCCTGGGTGCGCAGCACCTGACCGCGCTGCTCGGTGCCCGCCCGACCGGTGTGCTCGCCTCCGCCGCCGCCTCGGTGCTCTTCGCCGCGCTGCTGGCCCGCACCCGCGTCCGCAGGCCGGTGACCGGTGCGGTCGTCGGCACCCTGTTCGTCCACGGCAACCTCGTCAGCGGGCGCATCACCTACGCCGTCGGGCTGGCGATCGGCCTCGGCGCTCTCGCGGCGCTGGCCCGCGAGTGGACCCGCGCCGCCGTCGTCCTGGCGGTGCTGTCCAGCGCCGCCAGCCCGGTCGCCGGGCTGTTCGTCGGGCTGGCCGGCGCGGCCCTGCTGCTGACGGGCAAGCGCCGAGAGGGCCTGTGGCTCGGAGCGGCGGCGGCGCTGCCGCTCGTGGTCACCGCCGGGCTGTTCGGGCAGGGCGGCTACAACACCATGAGCTGGCGCGACGCCTCGCACGCGATGGTCCTGTCGGCAGGGGCGGCCCTGCTGACCCGCCACCGGGTCGTCCGCGCCGGCGCGCTGCTCAGCCTCGCGGGCAACCTCGCGGCGTACGCCGTGCACACCCCCGTCGGGCTCAACGCCACCCGGCTCGCCGTGGTCTTCGCCGTGCCGGTCGTGCTCGCGACCAGCCGACGCGGCCTGACCGTCGCGACCGTCGCGGCGGTGCTGCTCACGGCCTACCAACCGCCGGTGATCCGCGGCGACTACGAGACGCGGGGCAGCCCCATCGCGCAGGCCGCCTACAGCGCGCCGCTCGTCGCCGAGCTGGACCGCCGAGCGCCGACCGGGCGGCTCGAGATCCCCCCGACCCGGCACTACTGGGAGGCGGTCCACGTCGCGCTGTCGCAGCCGCTCGCGCGCGGCTGGCTGCGGCAGGCCGACACCGAGCGGCACCCGCTGTTCTTCGACGGGACCCTCGACGCGACCACCTACCGCGTGTGGCTCGAGGACAACGGCGTGCAGCACGTCGCGGTCGCCGGGGTCGAGCCGTCCTGGGTCGGGCGCGCGGAGGCGGCGCTCGTGCGCGCCGGGCTGCCCTACCTCACCGAGGTGTGGCGCAACGCCGACTGGGTGCTCTACGAGGTCGCGGGCCGCCCGTCGGTGAGCACCGCCACGGTCGTCTCGCTCGACAGCACCGGCGTGACGGTGCGGGTCGAGGCGCCGGGCAGCTACGACGTGAAGGTCCAGCACAGCCGGTGGCTCACCCTCGAGGGAGGCGACGGCTGCCTCGCGCCCAAGGGGCGCTGGACGAGGTTCGACGCCGCCCAGACGGGCACGTACCGGATCGCCAGCCGGCTCCGGTTGCGCGCCGACGCCGCCTGCCCCTGATCCCAGGTCCGTACCGGGTGAGCGAGGTCACCGGTCGCGGCCGCAGACGGTGCGGGGTGGGCTGGGGGACACTCGACGGGCATGTGCCCGTGTCCTGACCGTCTGTCTGCCCGCGAGGAGGTGCCCCGTGACCGCCGCCAGTCCCTCTGCCGCCGTCGACGTCGAGCGCCTCGCGTTGCGCCCGGCCCGACTGCGCACCGACCCCGTCATACGCCTGGGGCTGCTCGGCACCGTGCTGCTGTCGCTCGCCTCCTGGGCCCGCGGTCCCTACCGCGCGCCGGGCCCGCTCGACGACGTGCCGGTGCTCGGCTGGCTGCGCATGACCCACCCTGGTCGCACGCTGTCGACCGTCGTGTTCTACGTCGGGATCGTCGTCCTCGTGACCGCCTGGCTGCGGCTCGGCCGGCGGATGACGCCGCACGACGCGCCGCCCACCGCCTGGCTGTGGCGGGTCGGGGCGCTGTGGGGCGCACCGCTGCTCGTCGGTCTGCCGCTCGCCAGCCGCGACGTCTACAGCTACCTCGCGCAGGGGCAGCTCGCGCTGTCCGGCCTCGACCCCTACACGCAGGGTCCGGCCTACCTCCCCGGTCCGCTGCTCGACGCCGTCAGCACCACCTGGTGGCTGACCCCCGCTCCCTACGGCCCCGGCTTCCTCATCATCGCCGAGGAGGTCAGCCGGGTCAGCGGCGGCGGGGTGCTCGTCGGCGTCGCGGTGATGCGCCTGCTGGCCGTGGTCTCGCTCGTGGCCCTGGCCGTGCTGGTGCGGCGGCTTGCGCGCAGCGTCGGGGTCGACCCGGCGCGCGCGACCTGGCTCGCGCTGCTCAACCCCCTCGTGCTCGTGCACCTGCTCGGCGGGCTGCACAACGAGGTCCTCATCGTCCCGCTCGTCCTGGCCGGCTTCGCGCTGGCCCTCGGTCGCCACCCGCTGCTCGGCGCCGGGGTGATCGCGCTGGCCGCGGCGGTCAAGGTCACTGCGGTCGTGGCACTGCCCTTCGTCGCGGTGCTGTGGGTCCTGCACCGCCGCCAGGCCGACGCCCCTGGTCACGCCACCCGCCACGCCCCCGGTCACGTCCGCACCCTGCTCGGCGCCTTCGTCGCCGTCGGTGCGGTGGGCACGTCGGTGCTCACCGCTCTGTCGGTGCTGTCGGGCTACGGCTTCACCTGGCTGACCGCGATCGGCGAGTCGACCTCGCACGGCTCGCGGCTCTCGGTGACCAGCATGATCGGCACCCCCGTCGGCGAGGTCGCGGCCTGGGTCGGTGGGCTGCGCGCCGGTGACCGGGCCGAGTCGTTGGTCCATCTCGCGGCCCTCGCGCTGGCCGCGTGGCTGTGCGTCCTGCTGCTGCTGCGCCGCGTCGTCAGCGCCGACCAGGTCCTGCTGCGCTGCGGCCTCGCGATGGTGGCCGTGGCGGTCCTCGGGCCGGTCTTCCACCCGTGGTACCTCCTGCCCGGTCTCGCCCTCGTCGCCGTCGGTGGCGCGGGGGTGCGCACGACGACCGCGATGGTGTGGACGACCCTGGTGCTGGCCGTCCTCGTCCGGCCCGGCGGCAGCGAGGTGCTGCGGCCCGAGTACCCCTTCGACCTCGCGGTCGCGGCCCTGGCGCTGCTGGCCATCGCGGTCGTGAAGCGCCGCGACGAGGCGCCCGCGACCGTCACTGTCCCTGTGACGCTGCCCGCCTGATCTCCCGGCAGGAGGCACGGCGCGCGCGGCGAAGTGTGCAGGCATGGACCGCCGCCAGTTCCTCGCCCTCGCGGGCAGTGCCCTCGTCGTCCCCGCAGCCGCCTCGAGCTCGCTCGCGGGTGTCCCTGCGTCCGCGCCCCGGACCGGGTTCGAGAAGCGCGGTGGCGCCTCGTGGACGACGCACGACGAGGAGGTGGCCTTCCTCAAGGAGGTCGCGAAGAAGTCGAAGCGGGTGCGGCTCGAGGTCATCGGCACAACCGCCGAGGGCAGGCCGCTGCACCTCGTGACCCTCGGCAACCCCAAGCCCGGCTCGACGAAGAAGCCGACGTCGATGTTCGTCGGCAGCCAGCACGGCAACGAGCCGGCCGGTCGCGAGACCGGTCTCGCCCTGCTGCGTGACCTCGCCTTCACCGACGACAAGGTGCTGCTGTCGCAGCTCGCCGAGCAGACCGTGCTCGTCGTGCCGAGCGCCAACCCCGACGGCCGCGCGGCCAACACCCGGGAGAACTCCGAGGGCGTCGACATCAACCGCGACCACCTGACGCTGTCGGTCGCGGAGAGCCGCGCCATCGCCGCGGTCCTGCGCGACCTCGGCCCCGACGTGGTGCTCGACCTGCACGAGTACGGCCCGTCGGTGCCGGTCCTCTACGACGACGAGATCCTCTACCTCTGGCCACGCAACCTCAACGTCGACGCGGGCGTGCGCGACCTGTCACGCACCCTGGCCAAGGAGTACATCGGCAAGGGCGCGATCGCGGCCGGCTACACCGCCGACGAGTACGGCCTCTACAAGGTCGGACCGCAGGAGGTCACCCAGACCGCCGGTGACGAGGACGAGGGGATCTGCCGCAACGCCGTCGGGCTGCGCCACGCCCTGGGCATCCTGGTGGAGTCCGCGGTGTCGGCCGACCCGCGCAACGGGCCCGGGGAGGTCATGAGCGAGCCGACGCTCAACCTGCGCCGGGTCGCCTCGCAGACCCAGGTCACCCGCGACACCCTGCGCTTCATGCGCGACCAGGGCGCGATCGCCCGCTTCGTCACCGAGGGCGCGCCGGGCCGCAAGAAGAGCGAGGGCGCGAAGCGCTCGGCGCCGGTCTACTTCGGGGGCGCCGACAACACGCCGCCGACCGCCGGGCAGGTCGTCGACCCACCGCCCTCGGCGTACGTCATGTCCAAGGGCGAGGTGGCCGAGATCGCCGACGTACTCAGATTGCACGGCATCCGCACCAAGCCGTCGGGGTCGTCGGTGCGCATCGAGATGGGCCAGGCCGCCGAGCCGGTCATCCCGCTGCTGCTCGACGCCCGTGGTCGCCGCCACATCGCGGAGGGCACGCCGGTCTGACCGTGGCGCTCACGCGCAGGCGCTGTCCTCGTCGCTCCACTCGCCGCTCGCGGCGTCGTAGGTGAGCCAGCTGCCGACGGAGGCGTGGGTGACGCAGGCGACGTAGGTGCGGCCGCTGGTCGCCACGAGCGGCAGGCTGACGCCGTCGGTCTGGCGGTAGCCGTTGGCCTGCAGCACGCCGACGTCGGTCGTCGGACCCAGCCCGTCGGTCGCGAGCGTCGACTGGGCCAGCACGACCATCCGCAGGTCGGAGGTCATCGCGGCCCGGAACGCGCGGTTCTTCTGCCCGAGGAACTGCGGGAGCGCGATGGCGGCCAGTACCCCCAGCACCACGACGACGGTGAGCAGCTCGACCAGCGTGAAGCCGCGGTCTCGTTCTCGGGTCGTCCTGCGCATGCCACCACGATGCAGTCACCGAGCGTGATCGATCCATGGCACGTCGTGACCATCTTGACGGGGCCGAACGGAGCAGTGCCGGGTGAGCATGCGGTGGATCAGGGGTCGGCCCGTCACCTAGGGTGAGCGCCATGTCGCCCCCGGACCGGCCGCCCGCAGCGCTGGGTGACCGACCGGACCTCTCGGTGCTCCTGGACCCCGCCCGGGTGAATGCGGTGGAGCGGATCGTCCTCGATGCACCGGGCCAGGTGCGGGTCCAGGACCTCACCCGGCTGGCGGCGGCGGTGCTCGGCGCCGACTACGCGCAGGTGAGCCTGCTGGGCGCGGCTGAGCAGCACGTGGCCGCCCTGCACGGAGCGGAGCTGGACGACTCGGGTCGGAGGTCTCCGGTCGAGGCGAGCCTGTGCACGGTCACGGCAGCCTTCGGGGCCCCGCTCGCCATCGAGGACGCCCAGACCCACCCATGGGTGAGCGACCTGCCACCGGTGGCCACGGGAGCGGTGTCGTCGTACCTCGGGGTGCTCCTGTGCGACCAGCCCGGCAACGTGCTCGGGTCGCTGTGCGTCTACGGCAGCGAGCCCCGGGAGTGGTTGGCCGGTGACGTCGCGCGCCTGCTGTCGATCGCCGAGCTGGTGGCGGACGAGCTCGACAGCAGCAGCCGCTCCAACGAGGGGTCCTCGACGTCGATCCGGCTCGAGCTGGCCGCGGCGGCCGCCGACCTCGGCAGCTTCGACCACGACCTGGGCACCGGCCTGCTCGTCTGGGACGCGCGGATGCGCGCGCTGCACGGGCTCACCGAGGCCGACGTCGCCGGCGACCTCGCGTCCTTCGAGTCCGTCGTCCACCCGGAGGACCTCCCCGGCGTGCGCCAGGCCACCGACAGCGCGGTGGAGGCGCTCGGCGACCTCGTCCTCAACTACCGCGTGCGGCTCCCCGGCGGCGGCCACCGCTGGGTCAAGGCCCGTGGTCGGGTGCTCCCCGGGCTGCTCGGTCAGGCGGCCCGGATCGTGGGTGCGGCCTACGACAGCTCCGCCGAGCGCGGGCTCAGCGAGGAGCTCAGTCGGCTGCTCGAGACGATGCCCGCGGCGTTCGTACGCGTCGACCACGACTGGTCGCTCACCTACGCCAACGCCGGCGCCGAGGCCTCCTTCGGGCGACGGCGCCACGAGCTGATCGGCCGACCGCTGTGGGAGGCCTTCCCGGAGGCCAGCGGGACCGAGGCGGAGGAGGCCTACCGCCAGGCCCGCGCGACGGGCCAGCCGACCACCGTCGAGGTGCGGCTGCGTGGGGCGTGGCTCGAGGTGCACGTCTGGCCGGACGCCCAGGGCATGAGCTTCTTCCTCCAAGACGTGACGCACCGCAAGGACGCGGAGCAGGCCCTGGAGCGCGAGGTGCGGGTCCTGCAGAGCGCGCTGCTCCCCAAGGAGGCGCAGGCGGTTCCCCACGTCGTGGTGGCCACCCGCTACCTCCCGGCGACGTCGGGCGCGCTGGCGGGCGGAGACTTCTTCAAGACCGTGCGCGTCGAGGGTCGCCTGGTCGTCATGCTCGGCGACGTCATGGGCCACGGCACCGCGTCGGCCGCCCGCGCCGGGCAGCTGCACAGCCTCGGGGCCGCCCTCGCGCTCGAGGGGCATGGCCCGGGTGCGCTGCTCGAGCGCCTCGCCCGTGGGGTCCACCAGATGATGGACCTCGAGCTCGCGACCCTGCTCGTGTGCTCCTACGACCCGGCCACGCGGCTGCTGACCTGCGCCACCGCGGGTCACCCACCGCCGCTGGTCGCTCCCGTGGTGGGGCAGCCCCGCTACCTCGACCTCGAGCCCGGACCTCCGATCGGGGTGGCGACGGGGGAGTACGCCGAGCTTGTCTGCGCGCTGGAGGCCGGGTCGACCACCGTGCTGTTCAGCGACGGGCTCGTGGAGCGCCGCGACGAGAGCATCGAGACCGGGCTGGAGCGCCTGCGTCAGGCCGTCGCCGAGCTGCGGATGCCACCGGAGGCGGTGGCGGACCACGTCCTCGAGGAGCTCGGCTGCCGCACGGCGGGGTCCGACGACGTCGCGCTGCTCGTGCTCAGCCACCTCTGACCGCCGCCCGACGACGGGTGGACGGCCCTACGCTCGCGCCCATGAGAAGGCTGCTCGTGCACCGGATGCAGGGCTTCGGCACGACGGTCTTCGCGGAGATGTCGGCGCTCGCGCTGCGGACCGGGTCGGTCAACCTCGGGCAGGGCTTCCCCGACACCGACGGACCGGCAGCGATGGTCGAGGAGCACGTCCGCGGCCTGCGGGCCGGCCTCAACCAGTACCCACCCGGCCCGGGACTGCCCGTCCTGCGACAGGCCGTCGCCTCCCACCAGCAGCGCCACTACGGCATCACGCTCGACCCGGACAGCCAGGTGCTCGTCACCGTCGGTGCGACCGAGGCGATCGCCGCCAGCGTGCTCGCCCTCGTCGAGCCGGGCGACGAGGTTCTCCTCGTCGAGCCGTACTACGACAGTTACGCCGCCTCCGTGGCCCTCGCCGGCGGCGTCCGCCGAGCCGTGCCGCTGCGCCGCGACGGTGCAGGCTTACGCCTCGACGTGGCGGACCTCCGGGCTGCCCTCACCGACCGCACCCGACTGCTCCTGCTCAACACCCCCCACAACCCGAGTGGCACCGTCCTCACCGAGACAGAGCTGCGCGACGTCGCGGCGTTCTGCATCGAGCACGACCTGCTGGTGCTCAGCGACGAGGTCTACGAGCACCTCGTGTACGACGGGCTGCGCCACCTCCCGATCGCCACCCTGCCTGGTATGGCCGAGCGGACTCTGACGATCTCGTCAGCGGCGAAGACCTACTCGGTCACCGGCTGGAAGACCGGGTGGGTCACGGGCCCCGCCGAGCTGGTGCGCGCGGTCCAGACCGTGAAGCAGTTCCTCACCTTCGTCGCGCACGGTGCCGCACAGTCGGCGGTCGCCCACGCGCTGGAGCACGAGCAGGCGTGGGTCACCGCCCTGGCCGCCTCCTTGGGGGAGCGACGGACCCTGCTCGCCGACGGGTTGCGGGCGTGCGGTCTCGAGGTGCTGCGTTCCGACGCGACCTACTTCCTCCAGGCCGACGTCGCATCCCTGGGCTGGCGCAGCGGCACCGACTTCGCCCGGGCTCTGCCAGAGCGGGCCGGCGTCGTCTGCATCCCGACCGAGGCCTTCTGCGACAGCGACGTCGGCGCGACGCTGGTGCGCTTCGCGTTCTGCAAGCAGGACAGCGTGCTGGTCGAGGCTGTCGACCGGCTGGCCGCGGCGGACCTGGCCTGGTCGGGCTCGGCGTAGCAGCGCTAGAGGCGGATCGCGGTGTCGATCAGGCTCGCGGGGCTCAGCCGCGGGGTGCTGTGCGTGGACGGCGCGCAGCCCAGCTCGAACAGCATCTGGGGGTGGTCGGTGATGCCGAGGACCTCGCGCAGCCGCTCCCGGTCGCCGCCATCCTCGAGCGCCGCGGTGTTGAAGGCCGCGAAGACCCAGGTGTCCGCGGCGCGCAGCAGTAGGCGCTGCAGGCCCTGACCCGCGGAGATCCAGTCGGGCACCGTGTCGCCGCCGGTGGTGATGACGGCGAGCCGTCCGGGCGCACCGATCCGCTGGTGGTCGCCCCCGGAGGCGGGCCGTGGGGCGAAGCGCGGCACAGGCAGCGGGAAGGACGCGTCGAAGGGCCCGTCGGCGAGGGCGCGCACGGGGATGCCGTCGCGTCGGCCGGCCTCCTGGGTGACCCAGCGGGCCCGCTCGGCCTGCCAGGTGGGGTCGGCCTCGCGGCGGTCCTCGGCCCGCAGCGCGAGGTGGGTGATCCGGGTGCGGATCCGCTCGTCGTCGACGATGACGAGTCGCGACCCCTCCGTGCGGACGTCGCGCGCCAGGGCCTGCAGCAGGGTCGCCGGCAGCGGCCTGCGGGTGAAGCCGTGGCGCTCGGTGTGACGGTGCGGCACCGCCGCGAGCATGCGCGCCTCGGCCGGTGTCGGCGGATCGCCGTGGGAGGCACGGACGCGGGCCAGCAGCAGTGGGTCGCCGGAGGCGGGGACGAGGTCGACGTGCACGTCGAGGCCGAGGCCGCGCAGGCCGAGACGGAGGGTGAGCAGCGCCGCGCCGCAGCTGATGACCAGCTCGCGGGCCCGCGGGTCGGAGACGGAGAGGCCCCGCTCCGGGTCGACGCGCAGCTCGATCGCCCCCCGGTCGAGCGCGAAGCGCCAGGGCTGGCTGTTGTGCAGCGACGGGGCACGCCCCGCCAGGGCGACGAGCGGCACCAGCTGCTCGCGGGTGAGCTCCATGGCTGCCTCTTCCTGTCGGTCGGTCAGCTGCTGAGGCTGCGAGCCGGTAGCTCGCGGTGGTGCTGGGGAGTGCCGATCCGCACGCGGACGTCGATGCCGGTCGCGCCGTGGGGCGTGACGAGCAGTGGGTTGATGTCGAGCTCCTGCACCTCCGGCAGGTCGCGGGCCAGGCAGGCGAGGGCCAGGAGCACGTCGACCGTCGCTTCGAGGTCCAGCGCGGGCAGGTTGCGGTAGCCCTCGAACAACCGCGAGCAGCGCAGCTCCGACAGCATCTCCAGGGCGTCGCGCCGGTTCGTCGGGGGGACGCGCACGACCTGATCGCCAAGCACGTCGGTGAGGGTGCCACCGGCGCCGACCAGCAGCAGCGGCCCGACGGTCGGGTCGACGGTGAGGCCCGCGATGAGCTCGAGGCCACCGCTGGTCGGGTGCATCCGCTGCACGATCGCGCCCGTCATCGCGGGACCGACGCGGCGCTGCAGGTCGAGGTAGGCCGTGCGGACCTGGTCGGCGGTCGTGAGGTCGAGAGCCAGTCCACCGACGTCTGCCTTGTGCACCACGGTGGTGCCGGCCGCCTTGAGCGCGACCGGGTAGTGGAGGAGGTCCGCAGCCGCGACGGCCGCCTCGGGGTCGTGCACCTCGACGACGCGGGCACACCGGATGCCGTAGGCCTCGAGGACCGAGGTGGCCTCGCTCGGCGTCAGCCATCCCTGCGGTTCCGCCCGCGAGGTCAGGACCAGCCGCGCACCCAGCGCCGCACCCTCGGGGGCGGTGGGCGTGGCCGGCTCATCACCGCGGTCGCGCTGCTCGACGTAGTCCGCGGCCCGGCCCAGAGCTCGCACCGCCCGCTCGGGGAACTCGAAGAAGGGCACCGCGTTGCGCCCCTCGCGACCGAGCGCCGCAGGCGGGGTGTGGAGCCCCGGGAAGGTCGCGACGACGGGCACGTCCTCGCGTTCCCGCTGCAGCCGGGCGATCGCCTCGGCGTAGGCGGTCTCCGCATCGCGCAGCAGCGGCGTGTAGATCGTCACGACGGCGTCCACGCCGGGGTCGGCCGCGACGAGGCGCACCGCGGTCTCGAAGTCCGCCGGGGAGATCGTGGCGAGCAGGTCGACGGGGTTGCGCGCCGACGCGCCCGTCGGCAGCAGGCCGAGCAGCTGCTGGGTCGTCGCGGGGGAGAGCTCCGCCATCTGCAGCCCCGCTCCCGCACACGCATCCGCGGCGAGCACCCCCGGTCCGCCGGAGTTGCCGATGACCGCGACCCGCTTGGCCCGAGGCAGCCGGCCCGACTCCAGGACAGAGAGCACGTCGAAGAGCTCGTCGAGGTCGTCGGCCCTGATGACCCCGGCCTCGCGCAGCAGGGCCTCGATGGCGATCTCGGGCGTCGCCGCGGCAGCGGTGTGCGACTGGCCTGCCTGCGCGCCCGAGGCAGATCGCCCGGCCTTGACCACGACGATGGGCTTGGTCCGCCCGACGTCCCTGGCCAGCCGGGCGAACGTGCGCGCGTTGCCGAAGGACTCGAGGTAGAGCGCGATGACGCTGGTCCGCGGGTCGTCCTGCAGGTAGGCCAGCAGGTCGTTGCCCGAGACGTCGGCCTTGTTGCCGGTGGAGACGAACAGCGACAGCCCGGCGCCCCGGCGCTCCGCGTGGCGGAGGGCGGCGATGCCGACGGCGCCCGACTGGGACACCAGGGCCACCGACCCGCTGCGCGGCTGCGCGTCGCAGAAGGTGGCGTTGAGCGAGATGGCCGGGTCGGTGTTGAGGATCCCCAGGCAGTTGGGGCCGACGAGGCGCATGCCCGTGTCGCGGCACAGGCGGAGCAGCGCGGCTTGGCGCTCCGCCCCCTCCGCCCCGCTCTCGGCGAACCCCGCGCTGAGGACCAGCAGGCCGCGCGCCCCCCTGCTCGCAGCGTCCTGCGCAGTGGCGAGGACCCCAGGCGCCGGGACCGCGACGACGACGAGGTCGGGCGTCACGGGCAGGTCGGACAGCCGGGTGCGCCCGTCCACGAAGGTCAGTCGACCGGTGAAGCCGGTGCGCACCAGGCTGTTGTAGACCTGGTCCGCGACGCTGCCGGAGCGGGTGCTCCCCACGACGACGACGCTCGACGGCCGGAGCACGGGCTCGAGCGAGGCCTGCTCGGCCTGCCGGTCGCGGCGCAGGACGGCGTCCCAGAGCCCCGGCATCTCGTGCAGGTCAACCGTCAGCTCGAGGGTCCCGTGTGCCCCTGTCCCGGTGGTCGCGAAGCCACTCCCGTGCAGCAGCCGCAGCATCCGGGTGTTCTCCTGCAGCACGTCGGCGGTGAAGGCCTCCACGCCGTGGTGCCGGGCGAGGGTCGCCAGGTGCTCCAGCAGCAGCGCGCCGAGGCCGTGCAGCTGGTGGTCGTCGTCGACGAGCAGGGCGAGGTCTGCCTGCCGGGGGTCTCGCTCGGACCGCGCGAAGCCGGCGGTCGCGACGATCTCGCGGTCGACCACGGCGACCAGGGTCGCGTGGGCCTCGGCTCCGTGCACGAGCTTGTCGACGTACCACGTGCCGGGGCCGTCACTGACGCTGAAGTACCTCAGGTGCCGGGTCCGCAAGGAGACCCGCTCGTTGAGGGCGGTCAGGGCGTCGCGGTCCTCGGGACGGAGCAGCCGAACCTGGGCGATCGACCCGTCGCGCAGCAGCACGTCCAGCGTGATGCCGTCGTCGAGCGCGGTGGCGGTGGAGCTCATGACTGCTGCTCCGAGCAGGCAGACTTGCCGTGCAGTGCGACGAGCGGGCCGTGCGTCATAGGGCGTCCCTCGGGGTCGTGGTGCGTGCCGTCAGCGTGACGAGCGGCGGTCGGCTCAGCGCAGCTCGAGGTAGGCAGCGAGGGACGGCGGGACCCCCAGGGTCACCGTGCGTGCCTCGTGGTGCAGCCGCAGGCCCCGCGTGGTCCAGCTCAGCTCCCAGCCGTGCACGTCCAGGTGCCGGGTGAGGGCGTCCAGCACGCACTCGCGGCGGGCCGGTGCGAAGCGCGGGTCGGCATCGACCTCGAGCGACACCCGCAGGTGGATCTCCTCGCCGTTCAGGGCGGTGTACGACGCCAGCTGCCGGTCGAGCTGGAGGACGAGTGGGGCAAGGGAGAGATCGGTGAGGTCGTGCGGCAGTGTGGCCATGGGAGTGGCTCCTCGTGGGTCGTGGGTCGTGGGTCGTGGGGCTGCGGGTCACGGGTGGTCGAGGCCGACCAGCCGGCGGCCCGTGACCCGGCGGGTCTCGAGCTGCAGCAGGTGGCGGCGGGGGCCGGCGGCCCAGGGCGTCGGGTCGCAGGCGTCGCGAGGGATCGCGTGGAGCTCGGTCAGGGTGCCCTGCACGACGACGCTCCACCCGCCGTGCAGCAGCTCTTCGAGGTCGTCGACCTCGAAGGCCACGTGGTCGTGGCGTTGGGCAGCCTGCAGCAGCGGTCCGGGTCCGGTGCGGACGAGCACGTGGTCGCCGGCCAGCTCGTAGTTGAGGGGCACGATCTGCGGCACGCCGGCGCGTGCGACGTAGGCCATCCGCCCCACCTTGCGGGTGCCCAGCAGCGCGAGGCACTCGTCGTGCCCGAGCGCGCCGAGATCACCGGCCACGGCGGGCGCGGCGAGTGAGCCCTGCAGCTCCGCGCGGTCGGAGCGGGAGCGGCCGATCACGGCTAATGAGCGGCGGGCGTTGTCGAGGGCGTCGCCGCGCAGCGCCCGTGCCGCACGCAGCACGGACGCTCGACGCAGCGAGCGGTCGAGGGCAGGGAGGTCAGGAGCGCGCACGTCAGGTCCTGAACAGCGCGACCTTGAGCGCCTCGTTGGCGTCCGCGCGACCGAAGACGTCGTAGGCCTCCATCATCTCGCCCATCCCGAACCGGTGGGTCAGCAGGCCGTTGGGGCGCAGCTGTCCCGAGGCGAGCATCCGCAGCAGTCGCGGTGTGGTGCTCGTGTCGACCAGACCGGTCGTGATGGTCACGTTGCGGATCCAGAGGTCCTCGAGGTGGAGAACGGCGGGCTTGCCGTGCACGCCGATGTTCGCGACGTAACCGCCGGGACGCACCAGTCGCGTGCAGGCCTCGAAGGTCTCCGGCAGTCCGACGGCCTCCATGGCCACGTCGGCGCCACCGCGGGGGCTGAGCTCGAGCAGTGCCTCTGTCGCCTCCTCCGGGGTCGAGACGCAGACCGTCGCGCCGAGCCGCTTGGCCGCGTCACGACGGGTCGCGGACGGGTCGATGACGACGACCGCCGACGGGCTGAACAGTGCGCTGGTGAGGATCGCGGCCAGGCCGATGGGGCCCGCTCCGACGATGACGACGGTGTCACCGGGGCTGACGCGGCCACGGAGCACACCGACCTCGTAGGAGGTCGGGAGGATGTCCGCGAGCATCAGGGCGTCCTCGTCGGACACACCCGCGGGCAGCAGGTGCGTCGAGCTGTCGGCGAAGGGGATCCGGGCCTGGTCGGCCTGGACCCCGTCGATCCGGTGTCCGAGGATCCAGCCGCCGCCTCCGGTGCACTGTCCGTAGCTGCCTTCGCGGCAGTACTCGCAGGAGCCGCAGGACGTGATGCACGAGATCAAGACCCGGTCGCCGGGTGCCCGGTGCCGCACCCCCGGTCCCACGGACAGGATGGTGCCTACGGCCTCGTGGCCGAGGGTCGTGCCGGGAGCGCAGGTGGGGACATCCCCCTTGAGGATGTGCAGGTCGGTGCCGCAGATGGTGACGGCGTCGATGCGGACGATGGCGTCGCGGTCGTCGATGACGACCGGATCGGCCACCTCCTCCCAGGAGTGTCGTCCGGGACCGTGGTAGGTCAGTGCGTGCATGGCGTGCTCCTCTCTCCTCGCCGACTCTGGCGCCACGCCATCCGGCCCGTCAGGGTCGAAGGTCCCGACGTGACGGGTCGTCGGACACCAGCCCGCGGCGACAGGCGTGATCCGTCGGCTGCGGGGCAGGTATCGCAGCACTGTGAAGGAGATCGCCCTGCGCATGACACCGCACCCGTCGCACCCCCGCGCAGCGGCCTTCGACCCGCTCACCTCGTCCCTTCGTCTGCGGCTGGCGCAGGACGCCGCGCAGCTGGGGTACTGGGACTACGCGGTCACGACGTCGGAGCTCGTCTGGGACGAGGCGTGCGCGGCGATGTTCGGGATCGTGCTCGACGACTTCGAGGGCACGATCGCGTCCTTCGAGTCCCGGTGCCACCCCGAGGACCTCCCGCGTGTCCAGGCAGTGCTCTCCGCCACGGGGCCCGGGCAGGCCATGGAGACGACCTTTCGGGCCGTGCAGCCGGACGGCTCGGTGCGCCATCTTCTGTCGAGGGGTCAGGGCGTCGCGGGGGTCGCGGGCGAGCTGGAGCGGCTCGTGGGCGTGGTGTTCGACGTGACGAGCCTGCACACCTCGGCCGAGCGCCTCGGCGGGCTCGCGCGGGTGGCGCTCGCCCTCGCCGGCGCGGAGGACGACGAGGACCTCACGCGGGTCGTCATCGAGCACGGCGCGGCGGTGCTGGGGGCTGACGGCGGGGCGGTCTGCGTCCGTGACGACGATCGCGGCGTCATCCGGCTCGCGATGACCGAGAGCCTCGGCGAGCAGGTGCAGCTGGAGTTCGGTGAGCTGCCTCTTGATGGCTCGCTCCCCGGCTCCTACACAGCCCGCACGGGCGAGCCCGTCTTCCTCCCGGACCGCGCTGCGGGACTCGCGTTCACCCCGCAGATGCAGGTCGTGTACGACGGGACGGGGCGCGACGCCTGGGCCGTGCTGCCGCTGCGGTCCGGCGACCGGCTCCTGGGCAGCCTCGTCGTGTCCTGGGCGCAACCGCGCGAGTTTGGCCCGGACGAGCGCGAACTGCTCGCCGCATTCGCCGCGCAGACCGCGCAGGCCCTCGACCGCGTCCAGGTCCTGCAGGCCGAGCGCCGGCAGGCCGCGGAGGCACGCCGTCTCTCCGAGACGTGGCAGCGCAGCCTGCTGACCGCCCCACCGCAGCCCGACGACCTGCGCGTGGCCGTGCGCTACGCCCCTGCCTCGCAGCAGGCCGCGGTCGGTGGCGACTGGTACGACGGCTTCGTCGTACCCGACGGTGCTCTCACCCTCGTCATCGGCGACTGCGTCGGTCACGACCGTCACGCCGCGGCCGCCATGGCCACGATGCGCAACCTGCTGCGCGCCACCGCGTATGCGGTCAAGAAGCCTCCGGCGGCCGTCCTCGCTGCGCTCGAGCGGGCGCTGCGCGGGCTCGAGGTGGACGTGCTCGCCACCGCTCTTCTGGCCCGGGTGGAGCAGACCGAGGAGCAGCGCCAGCAACGGGTGCGGCGGGTCCGGTGGAGCAATGCCGGCCACCTGCCACCGGTCCTGCGACGTCCGGACGGCACGGTCGAGGTGCTGGAGTCCGAGCCGGACCTGCTGCTCGGGCTGTCGGTGGAGAGCACCCGCACGGACAGCAGCGTCGACGTAGCCGTGGGGTCGACCCTGCTGCTCTACACCGACGGGCTCGTCGAGCGGCGCGGCGAGGACCTCGACGTCGGCATCGAGCGGCTGCGTGCACTGGTGGGCGAGCTCGGTGCGCTGTCGCTCGAGGAGCTCTGCGACGCCCTGCTCGCGGGGCTGCTCGACGACGACGCCGAGGACGACGTCGCGCTGCTCGCCGTGCGCTTCCACGGCGGGGTGGAGGACGGCGACGCCGAGCCGGCGGACCTCAGCGTCGAGCGCTCGCTGTCCCTGCCCGCCGACCCGGCGAGCGCCCGGGCCGCACGCCGCTTCGTCGCGGGCTTCCTCGAGCAGCTCGGCTGGCAGTCGCGTCTCGACGCGGCCGAGCTCGCGGTCAGCGAGATCGTGACCAACGCCGTCCTGCACGCCCACACTGACCTCACCGTCACGGTCGCCGCGCACGGCGACCTGCTGCGCGTCGAGGTCCGTGATCGCAACCCCGCGCCGCCCTCGCCTCGCGGGTACGACGAGCAGGCCACGACCGGTCGCGGCATGTCGCTGGTCGCGGCAGTCACCAGCGAGCACGGCGTCCACTCCCTCGGAGATGCGGGCAAGGTCGTGTGGTTCGCGCTGGGGGACGGGATCGAGCCGACGGGACCGGACGGCGCTGAGCACCTGCTGGATGCCTGGGGTGACCCGGAGGAGGTGCCCGGTGCCGAGCAGCCCGTGGCGGCGGTGCTCCTCGGGGTCCCCGCGACGCTATGGGCCGCGGCGCGGCAGCACCACGACGCGCTGGTGCGCGAGCTCACGCTCCTGCGAGCCTCCCGGGGCATCCCCAGCGACGACCTCGTCCTCGCCGATGCCGCCCGACGGGCTCTGTCGGACGCGGTCGAGCGGGCCGTCGAGCGGGCTGCGGCGCAGGGTGCGCTCACCTCCTCGCTCCCAGAGGGCCACCCCTCACCGCTGACCGTGGCACCGCCCTCAGTGGACGCCCTGCTCCCCGGCGCCCCCGGAGCCGTCGCCTACGCCGGGCTCCAGGACGTGCTCGACGAGGCCGAGGCCCTCGCGGCGCGTGACGAGCTCTTGGTGCGGCCAGGGTTGCCGGAGGTGATCGCGGTCCGGGACTGGGCGTGCGAGCAGGTCATCGCGCAGCTGGGTGGCACCCCTCCGTCGCCCTGGCCGGGCACGGACGCGGAGCGCTTCACCGACCTCGTCCACGCCGACTCGCTCCGCTCTCTCGACTGGGACCCGGCTGTGGTGGCGTCGTCGGACCGCGGAGCGGTCGCCGCGGACGACGCCAACCGCATCGTCGCGGTCAGCCCGCCCCTGTGCGCCGCGCTCGGCTACTCCGAGCAGGAGCTGGTGGGACGGCGGGTGGTCGTGCTCGTGCCGCACCGCTTCCGCGAGGCGCACGTGGCCGGCTTCACCCGGCACCTGACGACCGGGGAGGCGCACGCGCTAGGGGTCGACCTGGAGCTGCCGGTGCTGCGCGCCGACGGCAGCGAGGTGAGCTGTCGCTTCCTCATCGAGGAGACAGGCACGCCCTCCGGCCGGACCGTCTACACGGCGTGGATCACCCCGCAGGTCTGAGGGTCGGCCTCCTGTCGTGCCCCACCCGGACGCGGCCACGCGGGCGTCGGCGAGAATGGAGGGACCACCACCTTCTCGACCAGGAGCTCTTCGTGCCGCAGGGAACTGTCCGCTGGTTCGACCCCGAGCGGGGCTTCGGCTTCCTCGCGCCCGACGACGGCAGCAGCGACCTGTTCGTGCACGCCTCCGAGGTGCTCGCCGAGGACGGCGCGCGGTTCCTGCGCGAGGGGCAGGTCGTCGACTTCGAGGTCGGCGAGGGAGACCGCGGGCCGCAGGCGCGCAGCGTCCGGGTCACCGGCGAGGTCGCGCCCGGCGCCGCGCTGGGTGTGCTCGGCACCGTCGCCTGGTACGAGCCGGGCAAGGGCTACGGCTTCGCGACCGCCGACGGCGGTGGGCCCGAGGTTTTCGTGCACAGCTCCTCGATCGTGACCGGCGGTGTCCTGGTCGCGGGGCAGCGGGTGGCCTTCCTCGTCGTCGAGGGGGAGCGCGGTGTCCAGGCCGAGCACCTCGTCCCGCTCGGCCCCGACGCCGGCGCTACCGCAGCCGGTCCTGCCGCTGCGCAACCGGCCACCGATGACGGGGCCGACGGCACCGTCTCCTGGTACGACGAGGGCAAGGGCTTCGGCTTCATCGCCCACGACGCGGGCGGCGACGACGTCTTCGTCCACGTCCGCTCCCTCGCGGAGGGGCTGACCTGGCTCACCGAGGGCGACCGGGTGCGCTACGAGGTCGTCCAGGGCGACAGGGGACGGCAGGCCCGTGACCTGCAGCTGGTGACGAGCGCCGCGCCCGAGGACACCCCGCCGCCTCCCGCCAGCAGCCGGTCCGGCGGCACCCGGTCCGCCACGACCCAGTCCGGCGGTGCACCCGCGCGGCCGGGTGAGGGTGTCGTCGCGCGCTACGACGCCGAGCGCGGCTTCGGCTTCATCACGCCGGACGCAGGGGGCGCGGACCTCTTCGTGCACGTCTCCGTGCTGTCGGGCGCCGAGCCGCTCGCGCCCGGCGAGCGGGTCCGCTTCGCGGTGCGTCAGAGCGACCGCGGACCGCAGGCCGACCGCGTCGAGCGCGTTTGAGACGGGCTCGTCGTCGTACGCCTGACTCCTGGGCTCAGGACGGGGGAGTGCCCGGCAGGACGTCGCGGAAGACGTCCATCTCCTTCCACTCCGGCACCGGCGGCACGTGCCCCGGCTCGGGCGCGTAGGGCGAGAGCTCTGCGAGCTCCATGCGGTGCACGTAGCGGGGGCAGTTCGGCCAGATCCGCTCGACGGTCACCCGCACCACCAGCTGCGCCCCCTCGAACGACGCGAGCAGCTCAGGGTCGTCGGTGAGCTCGCCGCGGCCCTGCACGCGCATCCGGTCCGGGCGCGCGTAGTCGATGAACAGCAGGGCCACCCTGGGCTCCTCGAGGATGGCCCCGAGGCTGCGGAACATGCCGTTGCCGTCGTACGACGGGAAGGCCAGTGTCCTGTCGTCGAGGACGCGCACGAAGCCGGGCCGCCCGCCCTTGTAGGACACGTCCGGCCAGCCGTCGGCGTCGATCGTGCCGAGCAGGAACTGCGCGGCGGCCTCGATGAAGCGCCGGTCGCCCGGCGTGATCCGGTCGTGCAGCGTCACCTGCTCCAGGCGGTCGGCCAACCGCCTGCTGTCGAAGCGGTCCTGCAGCTCGCGCGCACCCTCGCCGTACATCCCCATGGGCCTAGTGCACTCCGGTCCGGCCCGTCCGTCCATCCCCGAAGCTGTGCCCTCACCAGTACGGGGTACGAGGTGGCGTTGATCGATCGAGCAGACTAGGATCCTGGTCCATGGACACGGTGCCGCTCTCGGACGCCAAGGCCCGCCTGTCGGAGATCGCCGACGAGGTGGATCGCACGCACCAGCGGGTGCAGATCACCAAGAACGGCCGGTCGTACGTCGTGCTGGTCTCGGCCGAGGACCTGGAGTCCATGGAGGCGACGCTGGAGCTGCTCAGTGACCCCGACGCCATGGACCGGGTGCGTCAGGCGCAGGTCGACCTCGCTGACAGCAAGGGCGTGACGGGTGAGGAGATGGCCGACCTTATGGCGCGCAGGCGTCGTGGCTGATCCCGCCGAGCCACCGCCGTACGACCTTCTGCTTGCTCCGGGTGCACGGCGCGCGCTGACCGACGCCCTCCCTGAGGCCGCAGCGTTCGCGGCCTGGGAGTTCGTCTCGGGGCCGCTGGTCCGCGAGCCGCGTCGAGTGGGTGCTCCGCTGCTGGCGCCGTTCGAGGGGCAGTGGCGCGCGCGACGCGGCGAGTACCGCGTGCGCTACGAGATCGACGACGAGCGCCGCACCGTTCGCGTGCTCGACATCGACCATCGTCGCGACGTCTACCGGACCTGAGGGCCCGCTCGCGACTGCGTGGTGTCCGAACGTCGCATGGGGGTCGGCACGACGGCGTCACCCGACCGTGGCCGAGGGGTGATCGATGTGCCGTGTAGCGGCCCGCAACGCGGCGAGGCCGCCGGCCCCAGGCGGGGTCCGGCGGCCTCGTGTGCGGGCGTGCGGGTCTAGATGTCGTAGAACATCCCCTCGCGCTCAACGACAAGATCGTCAAGAGCCTGCGTACATCCTGACCTGCGGGAACACACCTCAGCACCTCTCAGCACCTCCAGAGCGTTCTCAGCGTCCTGTGCACAGAATGTGCACACGGGAGGAGAGCTGGGCTCGCGCTGGCGGCCCTGGCAGTGCAGGGGCAGCCGCCACCTATGCGATGACAGGCAAGTGCCGCCGGGAAGCAAAGTCGAGGAGGACCGGACGGTCCGGCACGAACAGCGGTGCCGGAAGTGAGTCGGTGGGAAAGAAGCCCACCTCCAGCACCTCAGTGTCAGGCGAACCTGTCTGCTGCAACACCGTGGCCAGGAACACCACGCCGAAGAACTGCACTCGACGGCCGTCTGCGTACGTGAACGTCTGGCTCACCGGGTCGCTGTAGGCACCGAACATGTCGGTAACCGCTACATCCCAACCCGTCTCTTCCCGGCACTCCCGCACGGCAGCCTCGAGCCAGGTCTCGCCCACCTCAACGCCGCCACCGGGGAGACCCCAGGTGCCGTCGTCCGCGCGACGAACGAGAAGGATGCGCTCGTCCGCGTCGAGCGCCAAGACGCCGGAGACCGCTCTGACGCTCGCTGAGGGCTCGGTCACCAACGCAACCTAGAGGCGAGTCTGAGCTGGCGCAGGGACCTCCGGGGGCGGCACCTAATCCTGGTCGGGGTCGCCTCGATGACGCCGCTCCCAGTCGGGGCAGTGG
The DNA here is from genome assembly GCA_030697205.1 of Mycobacteriales bacterium. Taxonomy (NCBI): domain Bacteria; kingdom Bacillati; phylum Actinomycetota; class Actinomycetes; order Mycobacteriales; species Mycobacteriales bacterium. The sequence continues at coordinate 38,511 of JAUYQP010000010.1, read as the reverse complement.
AAGCGGTCCCAGTAGGCGTACGCCTGCTCCATGCTCTGCTCGTCGGGACGCCCTGCGGCCAGGTCGCCAGACACGTCCTGGCCAGTCCATCCGCACGAGCACGCGCCGCGAAATGCCAGCGTTCGCCGTGTCTCCTCGCTCCAGAAGTCAACCCAGTCACCGTCAGGCAGCTGTCGGTCAACGTGGAACGAGTGGGACACAGGCGGAGGCTATCGGCACCGACCGGGCCGGGTGCCTCGTGCAAGAACGGCACCTACCTCTGGTCGGATGCCTTCGGGTAGCCCGGAGCCCAGATGGGGTGTCCATCCCGGTCAATGTCCAGCAGGCCCTCTACCGGCATCTTGCGCAGCATCCGCCGAGTGACTCTCACAGCGAGTTTTCTCCGGAGCCAAGGCAGCTCGTTCACGGGACCGGCAACACCGTGGTCCACCTTCGTCACCCGGCGCTCTGCCATGCCGCACCTCCCAGGCGAGCATGAACTAGGTCTCGGCCCGGCTCAAGGACCAGGGCGGGGCCACGAGGAGAACGGCACCTACCCTTGGTGCCGAACGGCCACGTATGTATCGAGCGCGTCAGCCACTGGAGCTCGACGCATCGGCGACTTCCGCGGGGCCTGTCGCTTCGCCTCGCCTCGCGCGGGGGATGACTTCCGATGCGCACGACGTGAGTTCGACACGCCGGCGGAGAGGTGGTCGCGCCTGGGCTTGCGCTGCAAGTTCGGCCAGTGCACGCTCTGGTGGCCTTGACCCGCGCTCAGCAGTCCGGACTGAGACTAGAGGGGCAAAAACATGACCAGTCATCCCGCTCCGCAGGAGCAAGCAGGGTCGCGCGAGAACGTCGCGCTCGGCCTTGGGGTCTTGGCCGCAGTGCTTTTCGCCGTAGCTATGGCGGTGGCGGGTGAAGACGACAGCAGCTACGGCTGGTTGTGGCCGCTCGCAGGCGTCACAGGAGGCGCCGCAGCAGTCACGGCCTGGCGGTCGGGGTCACCTCGTCCGCATGGCAAGGCGCTGATCGGCCTCGTACTGGGCGGGCTGGTCTTCCTAGCAATCCTTGCGTGGATCGTGGTCGCGGCGTTCACGGGCGACCTCTGACGCCGTAAAGCGTGGCCGCACGACGGATCCTGCCGGCGCATGAGCCGCAGCGGCGGGACGGGAAACGGCACTTCTGTTCACCCGGTCGGCTGGATAGTGTTGGCGTGGAGGTGGGTGCCCAATGGATGTGAGTGAGCTTGTTCGCGGCTACTACGGCGCGGACGCGAGCCTGAGTGCCACCATCGTCGCTGCCCTTGCGTCGGCCGGTATCGACGTTGATGTGCTCGCGCACGGTGATCTCGCGTTGGTCGATCATCTGCACGCGGGGGGTGCCCCAGCGACGCAGCATGTGCTTGAGCGGCTCGGCGCCGGACCGGAACAGCGATTGTTGGACGTTGGTAGCGGCGTTGGTGGTCCGTCGCGGATGGCGGCCCTGTCCGGCGCCATCGTCACAGGGGTCGACCTCACCCCGGAGTTCGTCGAGGCGGCAACGGAGCTGACTGCACGCGTCGGGTTAGACGGGAACCCCCGGTTCGTTGCCGCATCAGCGGAGTCGCTGCCGTTCGAGGACGCGACCTTCGATGCTGCGATGATCGTCCATGCCGGCATGAACATGCCGGACAAGGCGGCGGTCTTCGGCGAGGTGCACAGGGTGCTCGTGCCGGGCTCTCGCTTCGCCTTGTACGAGCAGATGGCATCCGGGACCGACAAGCTTGCGTTTCCACTGCCATGGGCGGAGGACGCGCGCTCGTCGTTCCTAGAGACGGTCGAGGGCTACACAGCATTGCTGGAAAACGCGGGCTTCACCATCGAGGACGTCGATGACCGCACTGACTCTGTCCTCGGACCTCGACCTTCCGTTCCCGTTGGCCCGGCCGACGTGTACGGGCCCATCTACGTGGAGGGGATCGGCAACTACGTCGCCGCAGCCAAAGCGGGGAAGCTGCGCGCTGTACTGGTGACAGCTGTCGCCTAAGCCACCTCCCTGGGGCATCGCCCAAGCCTGACAGCCTGTGGCGCCCTCTCGTCGGTTGACGAGTCATGTAATGCCGGCTCCCGGTGATGCGGCTTGCCGCGCCGAGGAGCGTCGAGGACCCCTACAAGGAGGTCTCCGATGACGCAGTCCACCCTCAGCACGCTCTGGGAGCAGCCCGACCCGACGCACTACGCGGCGATGAGCTACCTGGCCCGCTACCGCGGCGACACGCTGCGGGCCTACAGCCAGGACCTGCGCTACTTCCTTCGCTGGTGCGCTGAACGTGGCGTGGAGCCGCTGCAGGCTCAACGGCCGCATCTGGAGTTGTACCTGCGCTGGATGGAGCAGCAGGGACTCGCGCCGGCCACCATCGGCCGCCGCTTCACCACCGTGGCGGGCTTCTACCGGTACGCCGTCATCGACGGCCACTGCGAGAAGGACCCCGCCTTGGCCGTCACGAGGCCCAAGGTGCCATGGGAGGGGCAGCGCCGCACCGTCCTGCACCCGCTGGAGTACGCCGCACTGCTCACCCAAGCCCGGCGGGCCGGGCCAGGCCCCCACGCGCTGGTGGCGCTCCTCGGGATGATCGGACTGCGGGTTGGCGAGGCGATCGCGATCAACGTGACCGATCTGCGGAGCCAGTCCGGCTACGAGCTGCTCACGATCATGGGCAAGGGCGCCAAGCCTGCCCTCATCCCGCTGCCAGTCCCCGTGCTGCGTGCTGTGCGGGAGGCGACCGCCGGCCGGTCCTCCGGTCCGCTGCTGCTCAACCAGCACGGCGACCGCCTCACCAGGCAGTCCGCCGCCGGGCAGCTCACCCGCCTGGCCCGAGACGCCGGGCTGACCCAGCACCTGAGCCCACACACCCTGCGACGCACGTTCTGCACGGCGGGCCTCGTCAGCGGGGTCCCGCTACGGGACATGCAGTACGCCATGCGACACGCCGACAGCCGCACCACCCTGCGCTACGACATGGCGCGCGCCAACCTCGACCGGCACGCCGCGCACGCCGTCGCCGCCTACCTCGCCGGGATGAGCGCCGACTGACGATCACCGGGAGCCGGCATTTCCGCGGGTGGCCAACCGCAACCAGTGGGCATGCATCCAACCGGGTGCACGCACCCTTACCCTCGCGCTGTGGAGCCGGATAGGTCGCCTCTCGCAGTCTTCCTCTTCTATGAGGACGGCAGCGGCGTCGACGCATACGAGTCGCTGTGGGCGGCTTGGCAGGGCGTCGAGGGCATCGATGTGAAGAACGGCGAGTACGTCTTCATCGCTGCGGACGGTCGTCACGTTGAGGCGACGGTCGCTGGCAAGTGGGACGACGACGTGCTTTTGCGGCTGACGGATGTCGACCGCGCGGATGAGCTGCGGCGTCGTTTGGTGCAGGGACTGCCGCGAATGGGCCTGGACGAACGCTTGGCAGACTCTCCGCTGGCTGCGGCACAGGCACTCGCTGACCAACGGTGGCATGTTCGTTGGCCGCGCTGGCCATTGTGGCTAGACCGTAGGTTGCACGGAGAACGCCCCGTGCTGAACCGCACATAGGGGCCGGAGGGACCACCGGGAAGTGCCGTTCTTTGTCCCTCCCTCGGCACCCGGTAAGGGGAGCCGTTCTTGACCACTGCCGCAACTCGGCGCCGCAGCGTACGGTCGGATCGTGGGTGAGCCGAGGACGAGTCACAGTCCGCGCGCAGACAAGTCCGCGCGGCAGGCCGCTCGCGCGGTCGTCGCTGCCTACCACCAGCAGCAACTGGGCAGGCTGCTTGATCACGTGCGCGAGGGGTTCGTGCGACTCGATGCTGGCGAGATCGACGAGTTCGAACTGGACGACCTCATACACCGCTACAAGCGCGCTGCCGCCGGACTCTGGTCCTTCTGTGGCTCGAGCGGCGGACAATGGGAGCAGGCCGCGAACACGCTGGCTTTCCTGCGCGACACGGGCGAACCGGCGCCGGACTGGTGGACGGACGCGGCTCCGCGGCCCCGGCAGTGAGCGTGGCCCGATTCCGCAGGATGTGCCGGCAGGCGTTCGGCGCAGGCAGCTAGACCTAGCCAGCGCAGTTGGCTTGCCGTACAGTGTCCGTACACGAAGGGCACACCATGACCACCACGGACGCACGCCGCCGAAGCCGGCGCCTCGAGGTACGCACGACTCCCGATGAGCGTGAGCTGATCGAGCGAGCCGTGCAGACGCGTGGCGGGGATCTGACGGAGTTCGTGGTGGGGACAGCGGTCGAGGAGGCCCGCCGGGTGCTGGCTGACCGCGACGTGTTCGTGCTGGATAGCGATCAGCGCGCGGCTTGGGAAGCACTCAACACAAGGCCAGCGCGCGAGCTGCGGAGCGTCCGCGCGTTGCTTGAGCGTCCGTCGCCGTTCCTCGAGTGAGCTACCGCTCTCCGGTCCCGCTTCAGCCGCAGCACGAGCTCGAAGATTTCAGCTGCAGTTCGGAGGAGCAGACCAGCTGGCTGCGCCGGCATGCTCGACAGTCCGCTGCCTCCGGAGGTACCAGGGTCTTCGTCGTCACCGAGGTGGGGTCTGACCAGGTCGTCGCGTACTACGCCTGGTGCATGGCGCAGCTGTCTCTCGAGGCCGCTCCCGAGCGGGTCCGCCGGGGCGCCGGCAGGTATCCCCAGCCGGTGGCGCTTCTCGCCCGCTTGGGGGTCGACAGCCGACACGAGCGCCGCGGACTGGGGGCTGGCCTACTCGCCGACGTCCTGCTGCGGTTCGTCGCTGTCGCCGACGAGATCGGGACACGAGCGTTACTCGTCCACGCCGAGTCAGAGACCGCCCGGGACTACTACCTGCACCTGATCCCCGACTTCCTTTCCAGCCCTTCCGACCCGCTGCACCTCGTCCTCCTCGCCAAGGACCTCCGACACACACTTCGCCACTGACCTTCATGACCAAGATCAAGCCAAGACCAAGAGCCGCACACCCCGGTATCTGCGATACGCGGCGCCGTCGCGGGATGGCGCCCGGCGCCGGCGGCTGCTGTCAGTGCGGGTGGATGCGCTGTAGGCAGAGAGTGAGCTGGGCCAAGGCGTAGCCACGCAGCGGCGGGTAGCCGTGCAGGCTGAGCAGGGCTGACACGTCCTCGAGCAGGGCGAGGGTGAGCAGCTCACCGGTGGGCTCGAGCCGGGGGGCGTCGTATGCCCACCCGTCAGGATCGTCATCGCGGCGTGTCATAGACCCAAGGTTGCGCGTCAGGGGACGGCCAACCCCACGGGCGGGCAAGTTGTGGACCGCGAGGTCTGGCCGGGTCTGGCTTGCACGGCCAGCGGCGGCCGAGAACCCCACGACCCGTCTTGGGGTTCTCGGTGGTGATCCTGGGGTTGTACGACCGCACTGTCCGCGCGTGCCTACTTGGTCAGCTGTCGTGCTCTGCGTCGCCGCTGACCCTGCGCGGGCCAGCGCGGCAACGCTCCAGGTGCGCCACCCCCGCACGGGATCCGGGGGTGGCGTGGAGCGTTTGGTCACGTTTTTGGGGCGGTCACAACGCAGCGTCCGCGGCGTGACCGCTACCTCCACGCCGCGCCAAAGCCCTGCGGTGCTTCGGCGCTGTCGGGTCGGGCCGTGATCAGCATCGCCACGCTGGCTGGCGGCGCGTCGGCGCGCTACTACACGCGCGCCGACGGGTGTGAACGCGAGCTGCTCCAGGAGATCGCGGTTCCGGACGAGCGGGCCCTCGCGCGGGACCGGCAAGCCGGGACGGTCGGGTACTACGTGAACGGCCGGGACCTGCCGGGGGAGTGGACCGGCCGCGGCGCCCAGGCTCTCGGCCTGAGCGGTCGCCTCACGGCTGAGGACGCGCGGGTGCTGCAAGACCTGCTCGAGGGCCACCATCGGGACCAGCAGCTGGCCCGCCCGGTCTGGCGCCGCGACGACAGCGGAGCCCGCGTCGACGTACGTCGCGCCGGATTCGACGTGACGTTCTCGGCCCCGAAGAGCGTCAGCACGCTGATGGCTCTGGCCGACCCTGCAGTCGTCGAGCAGGTCCTCGCGGCGCACCGGCACGCCGCTGCGGAGGCTCTCGCGCTACTGGAGAACCTGTCCGCACGCGCGGCCCGCGGGCACCAGGGCGACGGGCAACTCGCGCCGCGGATCGGCACCGACGGATTCGTCGCGGCCGCGTTCACCCACACGACCAGCCGCGCGCTGGACCCACAGCTGCACACCCACGTGGTGATCGCCAACCTCGCCCGCGGCACCGACGGGCGCTGGTCGGCGCTGGACTCCCGCACCCTGCATCGCGAAGCCACCACCGCCAGCTACCTCTACCAACACCGCCTCCGGGCCGAGCTCACCGAGCGGCTCGGCGTGTCCTGGACCGGCATCGACCGGGGCGTCGCCGAAGTCGCCGGGATACCGCTCGGGGTGCGGCGTGAGTTCAGCACTCGCCGCCGCCAGATCGAGCACGCCCTCGAGCAGACGCCCGAGCCGGCGACCCAAAGGGGGCGGGCGCGGCACCTGGCCGCGCAGGCCGCATGCCTGCTCACCCGAACCGCCAAACGCCGTCAGCCGGTGGCGCAGTTGCGCCTCCAGTGGCAGGAGCGCGCCGCCGCTGCCGGGTTCAGCGCAAAGGACCTCACGACGTTGCTCGACCACCCGTCCCCGCCTCCGCCGCCGGGGCAGATGGATGACGCCCTGGGGCGGGTCCTCTCGCCGGAGGGCGTCACGCGCGAAGCAGCGACGTTCGGACAGGGTGCGCTGCTGCGCGAGCTGATCAGCCAGCTCCCACCAGGCGTCGCCACGAGCACGAGCGAGCTGCTCGCTGCGACGTCCGCGGCTGTCCGCACCGACCAGGTCGTGCCGGTCATCACGGCCGACGGCCGCGCCTACACCACCCAGGACCTGCTCGAGACCGAAGCCGCCGCACTCACCCTGGCCACCCGCACGGGGCCGGCCCTGGGACGACTCGATCCGCGACAGGTCGCAGCCATCGTCGCCCGGGCCAAGGGACTGCGTGGCGAGCAGCAGCAGATGACGTTCGCGCTGCTCACCAGCGGCCGGGCCGTCGAGGTCGTCACCGGCCCGGCCGGGTGCGGCAAGACCGCCGGCCTCGCCGTCGCCGCGGACGCCTGGCACGCGGCCGGCATCACCGTGACAGGCACCGCCGTGGCCGCGCTCACCGCGCAGGGGCTGGAGCAGGCCAGCGGCGTCCCCGCCGTGTCCCTCACCCGCACCCTCACTCAGCCGGACAGGCACGTCCCGACCGGGGGAGTGCTGCTCGTCGACGAGGCCGGGATGATCGGCACCCGCCAACTCCACACGCTGCTCACCCTCGCCGCGGAGCGGGATTGCAAGGTCGTGCTCGTCGGGGACCCGCAGCAGCTGCCCGAGCTCCAAGCCGGCGGTATGTTCGCGCGCCTCACCCGTGAACCCACTGCCCTCGTCCTCGACGGCCATCACCGGCAGCAGCACCCCTGGGAACGCGACGCCCTCGAGCGGCTGCGCGACGGTGACACCATCACCGCCCTGGAGATCTACCGGCAGCACGAGCGACTGCACACCAGCCACGAGGCCGACCAGATCCGCGCCGCTGCTGTCACGGCCTACCTCACCAGCCGCGCCCAGCACGCCGATCCCTGGCAGACCGTGCTGCTCGCCAGCACCCGCGACGACGTCCAGGTCCTGAACGAGCAGGTCCGTGACCGCCTTCAGGCCGCTGGGCAGCTCGGCAGGCGAGAGCTCAGGATCGACACCGACGAAGGGCAGATCGGGTTTCGCCAGGGCGATCAGGTCCTGGTGACCCGCAACGACCACGCCCTCGGACTGCTCAACGGCACAACGGCCATCGTCTTCGCCCTTCAGCCTGACGGTCTGATCCTGCGCACCACCAGCGGCCGAGACGTCCGCGTCGAGCGAGCCTGGCTGCAGGAAGGGTGCCTCGACCACGGCTATGCGATGACCTTGCACAAGGCCCAAGGCCGCACCGTCCACACAGCCCTGGTCGTCGGCGGCGACAGCCTGTCGAGCCAAGCCGGTTACGTCGGCCTGAGCCGTGGCACGCACGCCAACCACCTGTTCCTCACCACCCGCGACGTGCACGACCTCACCACCGACTGCGGTCACGCCGCCCAACACCGACCGCCCAGCCGCGTGGTCCGGCCCTCCCCGCTGACTCGGGATGCCCGGCAACGGCTGGCCAGCGAACTGCTGCGACGTGAGACGCAACGCCTCCGTCGCTATTCACAACCTCATCGTGAGCTCCCCGAAGACCGTGCCGCTGCCATAGGCAGGCGGGGGAGGTGACCCATGGCCAGCGTCAACCGTCGCGCTGAGGGAGGCGGCTACCAGGTCCGCTTCCGCGACCCCGCCGGGATCCAGCGCGCGAAGACCTTCCGCCGCAAGGGTGACGCTGATCGGTTCGCGACCACCCTCGAAGCCGACAAGCTCCGCGGCGCCTACGTCGACCCGACCGCAGGGCGCATCAAGCTGCGGGACTTCGCAGAGCAGTGGCTCGCTGCCCAGACCTTCGACGAATCCACCCGCATCGCCACCGAGCTGCGCCTGCGCCTGCACGTGTCACCGCACCTGGGGGACCGTGCGATCAACGCAATCAAGCCGTCCGACGTGCAGGCCTGGCTGCGGCTGCTCCAACAACGGCTCGCGCCGCGCTACGTCCGCGTCGTGCACGCGAACCTCTCTGCGCTGTTCAACGCGGCCATCGACGACGACCGGCTCGCGAAGAACCCCTGCAGCGCAGCGTCTGTGCGGCTGCCGGCCCTCGATGACGGCCGGGTGCGACCGTGGTCCGTCGAGCAGGTGCGCGCCGTCAAGGCCGCCCTACCTGCGAGGTACCGCCTCATCGTCACCCTCGCTGCCGGCTGCGGCCTGCGCCAGGGCGAGCTGTTCGGGCTGGCCGAGGAGGACGTGGACCTCAAGGAAGGCGTCCTGCACGTCCGCCGGCAGGTCAAGATCCTCGGACCGCACCAGGTGTACGCGCCGCCGAAGGGCCGCAAGACCCGGGAGGTGCCGCTGCCGGAGACCGTCGCCCTCGAAGTGTCGGCCTACCTTCAGGACTACCCCGCACGGACGGCCGGCCTGCCCTGGCAGCTCGTCGACGGACCGGAGCGTCATGTGGCCCTGCTGCTCACGTCCCGGGAGTCCAAGCCGCTCAACCGCAACTACGTCAACCGCCGGATCTGGAAGCCGGCGCTTCTGGCGGCGGGGCTGCCCACCAGCCGGGAGAACGGCATGCATGCGCTGCGCCACTTCTACGCCAGCGTGCTGCTTGACGAGGGCGAGAGCGTGCGAGCCGTCGCGAGCTACCTCGGCCACGCCGACCCCGGCTTCACCCTGCGCGTCTACACCCACCTGATGCCCGCCAGCGAGGAGCGCACCAAGCGGGCTATCGACCGCGTCCTGGGCTGACGGACCCCCGGACGACGACGAAGCCGCCGGACTCCAGAAAGTCCGGCGGCTTCGTGCTTTCCGAGGTGTGCACAGAATGTGCACACCCAGGGCCTCCGAACGGCAAAGCTGCAGGTCAGAGGCCTGTCTGACTAGATGTCGTAGTAGAGCGCGAACTCGTAGGGGTGCGGGCGCAGGCGCAGGGCGTCGATCTCGACGGTGCGCTTGTACTCGATCCACGTCTCGATGAGGTCGGGGGTGAAGACGCCACCCTCGAGCAGGTAGTCGTGGTCGGCCTCGAGGGCGTCGAGGACCTCGGAGAGGGAGCCGGGGACCTGGGCGACGTTGGCGAGCTCGTCCGGGGGCAGCTCGTAGAGGTCCTTGTCGACCGGGACCGGCGGCTCGATCTTGTTCTTGATGCCGTCGAGGCCGGCCATGAGCATCGCCGAGAACGCGAGGTAGGGGTTGCTCGACGGGTCGGGGCAGCGGAACTCGAGGCGCTTGGCCTTCGGGTTCGAGCCCGTGATCGGGATGCGGATGCACGCCGAGCGGTTGCGCTGGCTGTAGACCAGGTTGACCGGGGCCTCGAAGCCGGGGACGAGGCGGTGGTAGCTGTTGACCGTCGGGTTGGTGAAGGCCAGCAGCGACGGGGCGTGCTTGAGCAGGCCACCGATGTAGTAGCGCGCGGTGTCGGACAGGCCCGCGTAGCCGACCTCGTCGTAGAACAGCGGGGACCCGTCCTGCCACAGGGACATGTGGCAGTGCATGCCGGAGCCGTTGTCGCCCTGGACCGGCTTGGGCATGAAGGTGACCGTCTTGCCCGCGGCGTGGGCGGTGTTCTTGATGATGTACTTGAACAGCATCAGGTTGTCGGCGCTCTCGAGCAGCTGGCCGAACTTGTAGTTGATCTCGGCCTGGCCGGCGGAGCCGACCTCGTGGTGGCCGCGCTCGACGATCATGCCGGCAGCCTCGAGGTTGACGGCCATCTCGTCGCGCAGGTCGGCGTAGTGGTCGGTCGGGGAGACCGGGAAGTAGCCGCCCTTGGTGCGCGGCTTGTAGCCGAGGTTGCCCCCGACCTCGTCCTTGCCGGTGTTCCAGGCCGCGGCCTTGGCGTCGATCTTGTAGGACGCCGTCTCGGGCTTGTCCTCGTACTGCACCGAGTCGAAGATGTAGAACTCCGCCTCGGCGCCGAAGAAGGCGGTGTCGGCGATGCCGGAGCCCTTGAGGTAGGCCTCGGCCTTCTTCGCCACGTTGCGCGGGTCGCGGGAGTAGGCCTCACCGGTCAGCGGGTCGTGGATGAAGAAGTTGACGATGAGGGTCTTGCGAACCCGGAACGGGTCGAGGCGCGCGGTGGTCGGGTCCGGGAGCAGGAGCATGTCCGACTCGTGGATCTCCTGGAAGCCGCGGATCGACGAGCCGTCGAAGCCGAGACCGTCGGTGAAGACGTCCTCGGTGAACGAGCCGGCGGGCACCGTGAAGTGCTGCATCACGCCCGGCAGGTCGCAGAACCGCACGTCGACCATCTCGACGGCTTCCTTCTTGATGTAGCTCAGGACCTCGCTGGCGTCCTTGAACACGTGTACGTCCTCCGGCTCGTGGGGTGTCGACACCGCACGCTAGCCAGGGGCTGTGACCCCCCGGTGTCCCGTGTGTTTCGGTGCCGTTACGCGGACTGTGGTCGTGCGGAGCAGCGGGCCTGGCGACGTCGGCAGGCGGCTGGCATGCGGTACAGCGGGTCCGAGGCTAGCCTGGCCGTGTGGCGAGACCGACAGGGACCTGGTTGTCAGGCCTCGGCGCGGCCGGAGTCGAGATCCGGCCGGCCGGCGGGCACCGCGGCCACCGCTTCGGGCTCCCGGCCGACGGCCCCGGTTCGGTCGCGAGCTTCGGCCGTCGTTCAGCCGCCTTCGCGATCGACGCGCTGGCGTCCGGCTTCATCGCTGGCCTGTTCATCCGTGACCCTGAGTCCGCGGCCAGGGGCCTGCTGGGCGTCGCCGTTCTCGGGGCGGTCTACGTCCTGCTCGTCCCGCTCGTCGGACAGACCCCGGGCATGCGACTGCTGCGCCTGCGCCTGGTCAGCACCTCGCAGGGCCCGCTGTCGCTGCCGCGCGCACTGCTGCGCTTCGCACTGCTCGGCCTGCTGCTGCCTGCCCTCGTCAGCGACCCGGACGGTCGCGGGCTGCACGACAAGGCCGTCGGCAGCGTCGTCGTCCGCGCCTGAGAGCGCGCTCCGGCAGACGAGCACGGTGACGCTCCACGGACGCAACTCGTCGTACGACGAGAAGGGGCTGTGACCCGGCCGGCCCGACCGCCGCAGCGTTGCTGGTCTCCGACTACCTCGTCTTGCCGCGCGGCACCCGGCCGCTGGTGGGCATCGGGCCCTTGGGGATGGGCATGGCGCCCTGCACGTTGGCCAGGGCCTTGAGGCGTCGGTCGAGCTCGTTGACGGTCTTGGGCTTGATGTTGCGTGGCAGCTTGATGAGGTGCCGCTCGAGGGCCTTGAGGGGGATCTGACCCTCGTCGTTGCCGATGACGACGTCGTAGACGGGGGTCTCGCCGATGACCCGCGCGACCCGCTTCTTCTCGGTCGCGATGAGCTGGCGGGTCCGGGCGGGGGAGCCCTCGGCGACGAGGATGACGCCGGGGCGGCCGATGACGCGGTGGACGAGGTCCTGCTCGCGGTTGAAGCCGACCGCGGGGGTCACGCGCCAGTCGCCGCGCATGCGCTGCAGGACGAACGCGCCCGCACCGAGCTGGCCCTCGGCCTGGTTGTACATCGTGCGCTGCACCCGGCGGCCGAAGACGAGCGTCGTGACGAGCGCGCCCATCAGGACTCCGAGGATGCCCAGCAGCACCGGCTGGCCGACGACGAGCCCGATCGAGACGAACAGCGCGAGGGTGAGCAGGAACGCCGCCAGCAGGACCCACGGCAGTTTCGGGTCGGTCTGGCGGGTGATGGTGAAGGCCTGCCGGAGCTGCTTGACCCGCTCGCCGCGCGGCGCCTTCGCGCGCTTGGCCTTCTTCGGCTTGCTGTCCTTGCTCTTCCGGTCCGCCATGGTGACGAGCCTAGTCAGCGGTGCCCGCGTCGCGGGCCGCCCGGCGCGCGGCCCGGTCGGCGCGCTCCTGCGCGTCGGCCGCCTCGGCCTCCTCGAGCGTCGGGGCAGTGCCGCCGAGCGCCCGTGGGACCCACCAGGTGTCGTCGGGGGTGCGCGGCCCGCCGGGGTAGCTGCCGCGGGCCTCCTCGAGCAGGACCTGCATGCGGGCCTTGAGCTCGGCGGTCACGGCCAGCGGGTCGGCGGCGGGGTCCGGGGTGAAGGGCTCGCCCACGACCATGCGGATCGGGGTGCCGCGGGTGAGGTCCTTCTTGCGGCCCTTGGTCATCACGCGCTGGCTGCCCCAGACGACGACCGGCAGCAGCGGCACGCCGGCCTCCTGCGCCATCCGTGCGGCGCCCGTCTTGAAGGCCTTCAGCTCGAACGACTGCGAGATCGTCGCCTCCGGGAAGACACCCACGATCTCACCGGCCGACAGCGCCTTCACCGCGGCCTGGTAGCTGTCGCTCGCCGCACCCGCCCGGTCGACGGGGATGTGCTTCATGCCGCGCATGAGGGGGCCGCTGACCTTGTGGTCGAAGACCTCCTTCTTGGCCATGAAGCGCACCAGCCTGCGGGCCGGCTGCGCCGTGAGGCCCGCGAAGGTGAAGTCGAGGTAGCCGACGTGGTTGATCGCCATCACCGCCCCGCCCGTGCGGGGCACGTGCTGCTCGCCGGTGATGACGAAGCGCAGCCCGAGGGCGCGGAAGACCGTCTTCGTCAGGCGGACGACGGGCGGGTAGACGAGCTCGGCCATGGGGGCACGCTAGCCCCCGGCGGGTCAGCGGGCCGTGCGGACCCGCTCCTGGTCGCGGGTGGTCGCGGCGTCGAGCGCGCTCGCGGCCTCGCGCCGGGCACGGGCCATCGACGCGTCGGCGCTCATCGACGCCCACGCGTTGCGCCGGGCTCCCCGCTGGCCGCCGTGGGGAAGGGTCTGCAGCAGGAGCTCCTGCACAGTCGAGAGGAACGACACGGGCGACATGAGCAGCATGGTGACCTCCAGGGGAACGGCGTCACGGATGAGGATGGCGGAGGCGTGTGACGGGCGTGTGACACGTCGGTGAACCTCGCGGATCGACTCGGTCCATCCCTCGTTGTTTCGGCAGTGTCGCACCTGCTCCTGCGGGCTCACCCTCATGCCGCTGGTCACAGCGTGGGACGGTGGGGCGGTGGTCCTGCAGGTGCGCGGTGAGCCGACCCACCCGGGTCTGCTCGACCTGCCGTGGTCGGTGCCGCTCGAGCAGTGGCCGGCCGAGCGGCTGGTCGGCCTCCCTCGAGGCATCTCGCGCCACGTCGTGCGCTTCGTGCGGGTCGACGACACCGTCTTCGCGGTGAAGGAGATCGGCCACTGGTCGGCCGAGCGGGAGTACGCCGTCCTCCGTGCGCTCGACCGCGCCGGTGTGCCGGCCGTCCATCCCGTCGGCATCGTCGACGGCCGCACCGCTCCCGACGGCGAGCCGCTCGAGACCGCGCTCGTCACCCGCCACCTGGAGTTCTCGCTGCCCTACCGCGCGCTGCTGTCGCAGACGCTGCGCCCGGAGACCGCGGTCCGTCTGCTCGACGCCCTCGCCGTGCTGCTCGTCCGGCTGCACCTCGGCGGCTTCTACTGGGGCGACTGCTCGCTGTCCAACACGCTGTTCCGCCGCGACGCCGGCTCGTTCTCGGCCTACCTCGTCGACGCCGAGACGACCGAGCACCACGAGGTCCTCTCCGAGGGTCAGCGCAGCTACGACCTGCAGCTGGCCCGCACCAACACCATCGGTGAGCTCATGGACCTGCAGGCCGGCGAGCTGCTCGACCCGGCCACGGACCCCGTCGAGACCGGCGACACCATCGCCGCCCGCTACGAAGCGCTCTGGTCGGCGCTCACCGGCCGCCAGACGATCGGGGTGGGGGAGCGCTTCAAGGTCGACGCCCGCATCCGCAAGCTCAACGAACTCGGGTTCGACGTCGCCGAGCTCGAGGTCCTGCGCGACGAGTCCGGCGACAGCGTCCAGGTGCAGCCCAAGGTCGTCGACGCCGGCCACCACGCGCGCCGGCTGCTGCGCCTCACCGGCCTCGACGTCGAGGAGAACCAGGCCCGCCGGCTGCTCAACGACCTCGACTCCTACCGCGCGGCCACCGGCCAGGAGACCGAGCCGGAGGAGATCGTCGCCCACGACTGGCTGACCGCGAGCTTCCAGCCCGTCGTGCGCGCCGTGCCCCGCGAGCTGCGCGGCAAGCTCGAGGCCGCCGAGGTCTTCCACGAGGTCCTCGAGCACCGGTGGTTCCTCTCCGAGGCGGCCGGGCACGACATCGGCCTGCTGCCCGCCACCCGCAGCTACGTCGACACCGTCCTGCGCCACAAGCCCGACGAGCGCGCCCTGCTCACGCCCGTGGAGGGCCCATGACCAGCGCCTACGGCTACGGCGTCGCGACCAGTGCCTTCCAGATCGAGGGGGCGTACGACGAGGACGGCCGCGGGCCGTCCACCTGGGACGAGTTCTGCACCCGTCCGGGTGCGGTGCTGGACGCCTCCGACGGCCGGGTCGCCTGCGACAGCTACCACCGGGTCGACGACGACCTGCGGCTGCTGAGCGACCTGGGGGTCTCGGCGTACCGCTTCTCGATCGCCTGGCCGCGGGTGCAGCCCAGCGGGCAGGGGCCGGTCAACTCCGCAGGGCTCGACTTCTACGACGGGCTCGTCGACCGGCTGCTGGAGCGCGGGATCCGGCCCTTCCCGACGCTGTTCCACTGGGACCTGCCGCTGGCGCTCGAGCAGGCCGGCGGCTGGCCCGCGCGCGACACCGCGCACCGCTTCGCCGACTACGCGATGGTGGTCGCCGACCGGCTCGCCGACCGGGTCCCGTCCTGGGCGACGATGAACGAGCCGTGGTGCACGGCCTTCCTCGGCCACGCGGCCGGGGTCTTCGCGCCCGGGGTCCGCGAGCCTGCTCGGGCCTTCGACGCCGCGCACCACCTGCTGCTCGGTCACGCCCTCGCCGCCGACGCCGTGCGCGCTGCCCACTCCAGCGCGGAAGTCGGCATCGTCCTCAACCTCACGACGGTGCGCTGCGAGCCCGACGGCGACCCGGTCGCGGCAGACGTCGTCGACGCCTTGCAGAACAGGCTCTGGGTCGACGCCCTCGTCGACGGGACCTACCCGAGCGCCCTGCCCGCGCTGGCCGGCCGCGAGGACGACCTCGCGCTGGTGCGCGGCTCCGCCGACTGGATCGGCGTCAACTACTACACGCCGTTCCGCATCGGTCCGCCCGCGCCGGCGGCCGGAGGGGTCGGGCAGGACGTCGACGCCTTCCCCGGGGCTCCGGACTTCTCCTTCGCGCCGCGACCGCCGCTCACGACGATGGGCTGGGAGGTCGACGCGACCGGGCTCGTCGACACGCTGCGGTGGGTCGCGGCGCGTGCCCCCGGCGTGCCGCTGCGGGTCACCGAGAACGGCGGCGCCTTCCCCGACCCGCCCGGCGAGCCCGACCTCGACCGCGTCGACTACCTGCGCACCCACCTCGCGGCCCTGGACGAGGCCGTCGCCGCCGGTGTGCCGGTGCGTGACTACTTCGCCTGGTCGCTGCTCGACAACTTCGAGTGGGCGCAGGGCTACACGCAGCGCTTCGGGCTCGTCGCGGTGGAGGCGGGCACGCTGCGTCGGGTGCCGAAGGCGTCGTATGCCTTCTACGCCGCGCTGATCGCCGACCGCCTTGCCGGGCGGGCATGACCGACGTCGTCGAGGGTCCTGTCGACGGCCTGGCTGCCCGCCGAGTCCCGCAGGCGCTGCTCGTGGCGCTGGCTGCCACGGCGGTGCTCGGCACCGGCGTCGACAGGGTCGCGGCCGACGGTGAGCAGCGGGCCCTGCTGGCGTGTGTCGAGGCCGGCGAGGCGGTGCAGGCTCACGAAGCTGCGCGCGCCGCGGGGACCGTGCAGTACGCCTCGCCGCAGCTCACCGGGGCCTCGACGCCCGCGGCGGTGCGCGCCTCGCTGGAGGCCCTGGTGGCCGGGGTCGCGGGGGAGGCCGCCCCGCAGGTGGACGCCGCCCGTGCCGACTGCGCGGGGGTCGGTGCGCTCGCCTGGCACGGCCGGGAGCGCCGGGCCCGCGACGCCTACGCCGCGCTGCTGGCGGCCGAGCGCGACCGCTGGCGGGCGGTCGCCACCGACGTCTCGGTGCTCTTCGAGCCGGACGCGTCCGTGGCGGCCCTGCGCTCCCGGGCGCTGGCGTCGCTGGTCGCGGCACTGGCCGGTGAGCAGGAGCGCCGTGTGCGCGACCTGCTGGGTGCCTGACGCGTCAGCCCTTGAGGCCGCCGGCGAGCAGGCCGCGGACGAAGAACCGCTGCAGGGACAGGAAGACCGCGACGGGTACGACGATCGCGACGAACGCGCCCGCCGACAGCAGGTGGTTCTGGGTGCCCTGGGTGCCGACCAAATTGGCCAGCGCGACCGTGATCGGCTGCGTGTCGGAGGTGCTGGCGAAGGTCAGCGCGACGAGCAGGTCGTTCCAGACCCAGAGGAACTGGAAGATGCCGATCGCGGCGAGCGCCGGGGTGAGCAGCGGGAGCAGGACCCGGAAGAAGATGCCGACGTGGCCGGCGCCGTCCATGCGGGCCGCCTCGATGAGCTCCTTGGGGATCTCGCGCATGAAGTTGTGCAGCAGGAAGATCGCGAGCGGCAGCGCGAAGATCGAGTGCGAGATCCAGACCGTGGCGAACTCACCCGCGAGGCCGGTGTCGACGTAGAGCTTGAGCAGCGGGATGAGGGTCACCTGGATCGGCACGATCTGCAGCGCGAAGACCGCGACGAACAGCAGGTTGCGGCCGCGGAAGTCGATCCAGGCGAAGGTGTAGGCGGCCAGCGCGGCCAGGCAGATCGGGATGACCACCGACGGGATGACGATGACGAACGAGTTGACGAAGTAGCTGCCGAGGCCGGCGCTGCCGGTCGAGCTCAGCACCTCGCGGTAGTTGTCGAGGGTGTACTGCGGGTCCTTGAAGAAGGTCCACCAGCCGCTGGTCTTGATCTGTCGCTCGGGTCGGATCGAAGTGACGGCGAGGCCGAAGGTCGGCAGCGTCCACAGCACCGCGATGACGACGGCGGCGAGCGAGGCCCACTTCGAGGTGAGCCGGCGCTTGGCCTTGGCCGAGGCGCTCTCGAGGGGCTTCATCGGGGGCGTGGTCGTGACGGGCACGGCAGTGCCGGTCTGGCCGGTCGTCATCGTGCCTCCGAGGCGCGCAGCTGGCGGATGTTGTAGGCGACGATCGGCAGGACGAGGGCGAACAGCAGCACCGCGAGCGCGGCCCCGAGGCCCTGCTCGTCGCTGCGGAAGCTCTGGCTGTAGAACTCGTTGGCCACGACGCTGGTGTCGAACTGCCCGCCCGTCATGGTGCGGACGATGTCGAAGACCTTCAGCGTCGCGATGCCGATGGTGGTGAGCACCACGATGAGGGCGGGCCGGATGCTCGGCACGGTGACGAACCGGAACATCCCCCAGGCCCGGACCCCGTCGAGGCGAGCGGCCTCGACGATGTCCTCGGGGATGGCCTTGATGGCCGCCGACAGCACCGTCATCGCGAAGCCGGCCTGGATCCAGATCATCACGATGATGAGCAGAAGGGTGTTCCACGGCTCGTTGATCAGCCACTGCTGCGGTGGCAGCCCGGCGGTGACGAGCAGCTGGTTGAGCAGGCCGATCTGCTTGATGCCGGGCTGGTCCGGGCGGAACTCGTAGACCAGCTTCCAGATGATGGACGCGCCGACGAAGGAGATCGCCATGGGCAGGAAGATCAGCGCCTTCGCGAAGGCCTCGACGCGGGCCTTGTCGATGAGGATCGCGTAGAGCAGCCCCACCGCGGTGGCCACGAACGGCGTCACGACGACCCACAGGAAGGTGTTGCGCAGCACCGTGACCTGGTCGGGCGTCGTGAAGATGGTCGTGTAGTTGTCGATGCCGACGAAGGCGCTGCCAGCGGCGTCGAAGAAGGAGAAGTAGATCGTCTGCAGGCCGGGGTAGACCAGGCCGACGAGCACCAGCAGCACGGTGGGGAGCAGGAACGCACCGGCGACCACGCGATCGCCCTTGCGGCCCCCGAAGCGGGACGCGACGAGCAGGATCACGCCCATCACGGCGAGGAAGACCGAGAGCGCGCCGGCCATCTCGAGGAACTTCTGACTGGGACTCACGTCTCACCTCGGGTGCCTGGTCGGGGTCGGTGCGAGGAACGAGCGCGGACGGGCTGGTGCTGTGCGCACCAGCCCGCCCGACGTCGGGTCTACTTCGGCCAGGCCGCCTCGATCTTGTCGACGGTGTCCTTCGTGCTCTGACCCGTGATCCAGCTCGTCGCCTGCTTCCAGAAGGCGTTGGAGCCGATGGCTGCCGGCATCGCGTCGGAGCCGTCGAAGCGGAACGTGGCGTTCTCGTCGGTCAGCGTCTCGAAGGCGAGGGTGTCGATCGGGCTGCAGTCGCACTTGCTGATGTCGACGCCGCGGTTGGCGGAGACGGCACGACCACCACCGCCCTGCGCGGCCAGCGTCGCCCAGGTGTCGCTCGCGACGAAGGTCTGGAAGGCCTGGACCTCCGGACGGTCGGCGAAGGCGAGCAGGAACTCGCCGCCGCCGAGGACCGGCTTGTCCTCGGCGGTCTTGCCGGGCAGGAAGAAGGCGAAGACGTCACCGTCGGGGGCGACGGTGGTGCCCTTCGGCCAGTTGGCGGCGTAGAAGCTCGCCTGGCGGTGCAGCGAGCACGCGCCGTCGAGGATCGGCAGGCCGGCGTCCTGGAAGGTCGTCGTCGCGATCGACTTCACGTTGCCCAGGCCGCCGTTGACGTACTTGTCCTGCTTGAGGATCGCCCCGACCGCGTCGAGGGCGGCGGTGGACTCGGGACCGTTGAAGGCGATCTCGTGGTTGACCCACTTGTCGTAGGTCTCCGGCCCCGACAGCCGGAGCATCATGTCCTCCATCCAGTCGGTGATCACCCAACCGGTCGCCTCGCCGCTGGCGATGCCGGCGCACCACGGCTTGCGGCCGCCGTCTGCCAGCGTGTCGGTGAGGGTCTGCAGCTCGGCGAGCGTGGTCGGGGCGGTGAGGCCCTTCTCCTTGAACTCGGCGGGGGAGTACCAGACCAGGGACTTCATGTTGGCGTTCTGCGGCGCGGCGTAGAAGGTGCCGTCGACGGTGCCGTAGGACTTCCAGTCCGGCGAGAAGAACTTGTCGACGTTGGCCGTCGTCGCTGCCGGCGCGGGCTTGGCCTTGCCGGTCGCGACGAGCTGCTTGAGCAGGCCCGGCTGCGGGACGATCGCGATGTCGGGCGCGTTGCCGGCGCGGGCCTGCACCAGGATCTGGGTCTCGAAGGACTTGTCGAAGGTGCCCTTGATGTCGGCCCCGGTGCAGTCCTCGAAGGGCTTCCAGGTCTTCTCCAGCAGCGCGTCCTCCGGGGTGACGATCCCGGTGAAGACGGTGACGGTCTTGCCCTTGAGGTCGCCGTAGGACGAGTAGGCGGCGCAGTCACCCCCGGTCGTGGCCACGGGGTCGGGGTCGCTGGAGCCGCAGCCTGCGAGGCCGACGGCGAGCGCGAGCGCTCCGGCAGCAGACGCCCGGCGGCGGCCGCGGGTGAGTGAGGTCATGCGGATCCCTCCGAAGGGGGCGGCGTGATCGCAGCCCAGCAGAGCATCATGCAAGCGCTTGCGTTACGAGGTCGCAACAGGTGTGACCGTGATCACCGGTCACGATCCCGTAACAAAGCCGTCCGCAGGCTCAAGTCTCTGCGAAAAGCATCCTCAAGCCGGACATGGCCCGGTGGTTCCGCGCACCTCGAGGTGGACGGGGACCACGACGTGCTCCTGTGTCCGTGAGAGCCCGCTGATGGCGTCGAGGGCGAGCTGTGCGGCCAGCGTCCCCTGGCGTGCCACCGGCTGCGCGACCGTCGTCAGGTCGACCAGCGTCGCGAGCTCGTGGTCGTCGACGCCGACCACTGACAGCTGCGCCGGCACGCGCACCCCTGCCTCGCGTGCGGCGGCCAGCACACCGAAGGCCATCTCGTCGGAGGCCGCGAAGACCGCCGTCGGCGGCTCGGCCAGTGCGAGCAGCGCGCGTCCTGCGGCCAGGCCTCCTGCGGGCGTGAAGAGCCCCGGCACCTCGTACGCCGCGACCGGCTCGACCCCGGCCGCTCGCATCGCTGCCATCCACCCCGCCCGCCGGTCGGCTGGCGTCGTGTAGTTGATCGGCTCGTGCGGATCGCCTCCCACGTAGGCGATCCGCGTGTGCCCGAGGTGGAGCAGGTGCTCCGTCGCCGTCCGTGCGATAGCCACGTCGTCGACCCGCACCGACATCGCCCCACCGAGCGAGGCCCCGATGAACACGGTCGGCAGACCGAGCCGCCGGACCCCGTCGAGCTCGCCACCGGTCAGCGGGGCGGTGAGGACCACGACGGCGTCGACCCGGCCGCGCAGGGTCTCGGGCTTGAAGGCATCGCGGCCGGGCGCACCGGGCTGAGCGAGCCCGATCAGCAGTGCGTCGTAGCCGCGGGTGCGCAGCTCGGACTCGACCGCCGCGATGAGCTGGGAGAAGAACCAGCGCTCCATGAAGGGGCTGAGCACCGCGACCGTGAGGGTGCGCCCGCTGGCCAGGGTCGACGCCGTGCGGCTCACGACGTAGCCCAGGTCGGTCGCCACCCTGACGACCCGGACCCGGGTCACCTCCGAGACGTTGGGCAGCCCGCGCAGCGCCCTCGACACGGTCGCGGTGGAGACCCCGGCCTCGCGTGCCACGTCCTCGATCCGGGCGATCACCGGGCTCCTCCTTGCTGCAAGCGCTTGCAGTTGCGGCGAGTGTGCCGCAGGATGCGCGTCACGACAACGTCGGGGCAACCCGGCGCGTCGACTTGCACCACTCCCACTCGGATCGTCCGGCACGTTCCTGCCGGTGGAGGGAAGGCACACGATGGCCACGGTCACCTTCGAGAAGGCGACGAGGATGTACGACGGGGCGCAGCGCCCCGCCGTCGACGCCCTGGACCTGGAGGTGGGTGACGGCGAGTTCCTCGTCCTCGTCGGGCCCTCGGGCTGCGGCAAGTCGACGTCGCTGCGGATGCTCGCAGGCCTGGAGCCCGTCGACGGCGGGGCGATCCGCATCGGCGACCGCGACGTGAGCAACGTCGACCCGAGCGACCGCGACATCGCGATGGTCTTCCAGACCTACGCGCTCTACCCGCACCTGACCGTCGCCGACAACATGGGCTTCGCGCTCAAGATCGCGGGCGTGCCGAAGACCGAGATCCGCACGCGGGTCGAGGAGGCTGCGAAGGTCCTCGACCTCAGCGACTACCTCGAGCGCAAGCCCAAGGCGCTGTCGGGCGGCCAGCGCCAGCGCGTCGCGATGGGCCGCGCCATCGTGCGCAACCCGCAGGTCTTCTGCATGGACGAGCCGCTGTCCAACCTCGACGCCAAGCTGCGCGTGGCGACCCGCACGCAGATCGCCTCGCTGCAGCGCCGGCTCGGTGTCACGACGCTCTACGTCACTCACGACCAAGTCGAGGCGATGACGATGGGCGACCGGGTCGCCGTCCTCAAGGACGGCGTCCTGCAGCAGGTCGACAGCCCGCGCGCGATGTACGACCGGCCCGGCAACGTCTTCGTCGCGGGCTTCATCGGCTCACCCGCGATGAACCTCTTCGACGTCGAGATCGGCAGCGACGGCGCCTCGCACCTCGGCAACTTCGTGCTCACCCCGTCGCGCGAGACCGCGGCCGGCCTGACCGGGTCCGCGGCCGTGCTCGGCACCCGGCCGGAGGACCTGCGCCTGGTCGGCTCCGGCGAGGGCGTCCCCGCGACGGTCGAGCTGGTCGAGGAGCTGGGCTCCGACGCATTCGTCCACGCCAGCGTCGAGGGCAGCAACGGCGCCCAGGTGCTCGTCGCGCGCGTCGACCCGAAGTCACCGCCGGCCAAGGGCGCGTCGGTCTGGCTCGCGCCCGACCCGGAGCAACTGCACTGGTTCGACGCGGCGACCGGCGCTCGCGTCTCGGTGTGACGGCCCCCTCCGTGTGGTGGCGCGACGCCGTCGTCTACCAGGTCTACGTCCGCAGCTTCGCCGACTCCGACGGGGACGGGGTCGGTGACCTGCCCGGCATCACGGCCCGGCTCCCGCACGTCGCGGCGCTCGGTGCCGACGCGGTCTGGCTGACCCCGTTCTACCGCTCACCGATGGCGGACCACGGCTACGACGTGGCGGACCAGTGCGACGTCGACCCGCTGTTCGGCACCCTGGCCGACGCCGACGCGCTGCTGGCCCGCGCCCACGAGCTCGACCTGCACGTCATCGTCGACCTGGTGCCCAACCACTCCAGCGACGAGCACGCGTGGTTCCGCGAGGCGCTCGCGGACCCGTTGTCGCCGATGCGGGAGCGCTACGTCTTCCGCGACGGGCGCGACGGTGGTCCGCCGAACTCCTGGCACTCGGTCTTCGGCGGGCCCGCCTGGACCCAGGTGCCCGACGGGCAGTGGTACCTCCACCTGTTCGACAGCCGCCAGCCCGACGTCGAGTGGCGCAACCCCGCCGTCCACGAGGAGTGGGAGCGGATCCTGCGCTTCTGGCTCGACCGTGGCGTCGACGGCTTCCGCATCGACGTCGCCCACGCGCTCTACAAGCAGGAGGGGCTCGAGGACCATCCTCCCGGCGAGGAGGCCGACGGCGTGATGTTCCACCACATGCCCAACGCCTGGGACCAGCCGGAGGTCGTCGAGGTCTACCGCCGCTGGCGCGAGATCACCGACTCCTACGCCGGCGACCGCGTGATGGTCGGAGAGGTGTTCCTGCCGAAGGTCGAGCGGGTCACCCGCTTCGTCGGGCGCGACCGCCTGCACCAGGCCTTCAACTTCCCCTTGCTCGCCGCGCCCTTCGACGCCACCCGGTGGAAGGCGCTGCTGACTCAGTCGCTCGAGGCCTTCGAGGTCGACGGTGCGTCACCGACCTGGGTGCTGTCCAACCACGACGTAGTGCGCCACGCCACCCGCTACGGCGGTGGCGCGGAGGGCCGGGCGCGGGCGCTGGCAGCGACGATGGTGCTGCTCGCACTGCCGGGCTCGCCCTACCTCTACGAAGGGGAGGAGCTCGGGCTCGAGCAGGACCACGTGCCGGCCGAGCTGCGCCAGGACCCGATCTGGCTGCGCTCCGGCGGGCAGGTCGTCGGACGCGACGGCTGCCGCACCCCGGTGCCGTGGACCGCCGAGTCTCCCGGTCACGGCTTCACGACCGGGACGCCATGGCTGCCGCTCGGCCCGCAGGCGCTGGACCGCGCCGTGGCGGTGCAGCAGGGCGACGACGCGTCGACGCTGTCGGCGTACCGCAGGGCGCTCGAGACCCGGCGTGCGCTGCTGCCGTCGCTGTCACGCGAGGTGCGCTGGCGCGACGTGCCCGAGGGCGCGCTCGCCTTCGCCCGTGACCTCGAGGGCGGGGGTGCGCTCGTCTGCGTGCTGTCGACCGGGCCGGACGTGCCGCTGCCCGAGGGGGAGCTGCTGCTGTCGTCGCGGCCGGTCGAGGGTGTCGTGCCGGAGGGGACGACCGCCTGGGTGCGGACCAGCTAGCCGCGGGCCGCGACGGCCTCGGCGTAGAGCCGGCCGGCGCGGTAGGACGAGCGGACCAGGGGGCCGCTCATCACGCCGGAGAAGCCGAGCTCGCGGGCCTCCTCGGCCATCTCGTCGAACTCCTGCGGCTCGACCCAGCGCTCGACGGGGTGGTGGCGGCTCGAGGGCCGGAGGTACTGCGTGATCGTGATGAGCTCGCAGCCCGCGGCGACGAGGTCGGCGAGCGCCTCGCTGACCTCCTCGCGGGTCTCGCCCATGCCGAGGATCAGGTTGGACTTCGTGACGAGGCCGGCCGCGCGGGCCTGGGTGATGACGTCGAGCGAGCGCTCGTAGCGGAAGCCGGGGCGGATCCGGCGGAAAATCCGCGGGACCGTCTCGAGGTTGTGGGCGAGCACCTCGGGTCGGCTGCCGAAGACCTCGGCGAGCTGCTCCGGCACGGCGTCGAAGTCGGGCACGAGCAGCTCGACGCCGATGCCCTCGACGGCCGCGTGCACCTGACGGACCGTCTCGGCGTAGAGCCAGGCGCCGCCGTCGGGGAGGTCGTCGCGGGCGACACCGGTGATCGTGGCGTAGCGCAGGCCCATCGTCGCGACCGACTCCGCGACCCGGCGCGGCTCGTCGGTGTCGTAGTCGGCGGGCTTGCCCGTGTCGATCGTGCAGAAGTCGCAGCGGCGGGTGCACTGGTCACCGCCGATGAGGAAGGTCGCCTCGCGGTCCTCCCAGCACTCGAAGATGTTGGGGCACTGGGCCTGCTCGCACACGGTGTGCAGGCCCTCGTCCTTCACCAGCGCCTTGAGCGCGGTGTACTCCGGGCCCATCACCGCGCGGGTCCGGATCCATGACGGCTTCTTCTCGATGGGGGTCGCCGCGTTGCGGACCTCGAGGCGCAGCATCCTGCGGCCGTCGGGGGCGATCGTCACACCCCAGGCTAACGCGTGCGGGTGCGGTTATCGTCCCGGGCCATGGACCTGCGCGTGATGACCGAGCCCCAGCAGGGTGCGTCGTACGACGAGCTGCTCGCCGTCGCCCGCACCGCGGAGGCGTGCGGCTTCGACGCGTTCTTCCGCTCAGACCACCTGGTGGCCTTCGACTTCCCGGGGTTCGTCACGCCCCGCGACGGCACCGGTCTGCCCGGCCCGACCGACGCCTGGGTCACGCTCGCCGGACTTGCGCGCGAGACCTCCACGATTCGGCTCGGGACGATGGTGACTGCCGCGACCTTCCGGCTGCCCGCGATGCTCGCGATCGCCGCCGCCCAGGTCGACGCGATGTCGGGCGGCCGGGTCGAGCTCGGGCTCGGGACGGGCTGGTTCGAGCAGGAGCACACCGCCTACGGCATCGCCTTCCCGTCGCTCGGGGAGCGCTTCGAGCGGCTGGAGGAGCAGCTCGAGATCGTTACCGGGCTGTGGGCCTCGTCGGGTCCCTACTCCTTCGCCGGGAAGCACTACGCGCTGGTCGACGCACCGGCCCTGCCCAAGCCGGTGCAGTCGCCGGTGCCGATCGTCGTCGGCGGCAGCGGTCCGGTCCGCACACCCCGGTTGGCGGCGCGGTTCGCGACCGAGTTCAACCTGCCCTTCGCCTCGCTCGAGGCGACGGCGGAGCAGTTCGGTCGGGTGCGCGCCGCGGCGGCGCAGACCGGGCGCTCCCTGGTGCTGTCGGCCTGCCAGGCGCTCTGCGTCGGACGTGACGAGGCTGAGGTGCGCCGCCGCGCGGACGCCCTGGGGCGCAGCGTCGAGTCGCTCCGGGCCGGCGGTCTCGCGGGAACGCCCGCAGAGGTCGTGGACAAGATCGGTGCCTTCGGCGAGGTCGGCGCCAGCCGTCTCTACCTGCAGGCCCTCGACCTCACCGACCTCGACCAGCTGGAGCTCGTTGCGTCGGAGGTGCTGCCGCAGGTGTAGCGAGACGTCAGCGCTGCATGAACGCGTCGACGGCCACCGTCATCGCCGCCGCCACCCGCCAGTCGACGCTGTCGTCGGCGACCTCGGTGCGGTAGCTGTCGCGGATCTGCATGATGCGGTCGATCGTCAGCACCGGCCGGCCGGCGTCGAGGACGTCGAACTGGATCGGGAACAGCGGCAGGTCGACGAACCGGCGGAAGAGCGCCTTCCACAGCGTGCGCTCCGTGCCGAGCAGGTCGCGCCCGCCGATGACCATGTGGTAGGTCGAGCGGAACAGCGAGCTCGCCGGGTCCTTGGCGATGGTCGCGAGCACGGTGCCGTCGGCCGCGCACACGTCGTACTTCCCGGCGATCTCGAAGGCGTTGCGCGCGCCGAGGGTGAAGGCGACCTGCGACTTGTCGTCGGAGCCGTAGAAGGTGATCTTCTCCTTCAGCTTGAAGCGCTTCTGCTCGGCGTAGCCCAGCAGCGTCTCGCTGCCGTCGCGGAAGCCGACCAGGTCGTAGCGGTTCTGCAGCGGGGTGAAGCGCTGGCGGAGCTCGAGGGCGTAGGGCATGGCGCAGACCCTAGAAGAACGACTCCTGCCGTGCGGGCACCGCCTGCGTCGGGACGGCGAACGGCTCGAGGACCGCGGGGTCGCCGGGGGCCACGACGCCGTCGACGACCACGCGCGCGTAGAGCCGCGACCGGCCCGGCGAGACCTCCTGTGCCATCCGGCGAAAGCGGCCGTCGGCGAACCACTGCGCGTTCTTGCGGCACGGGATCGCAAAGGCCATCACCTCGACCAGCGCCGAGCCGACGAGCAGCCGCGCACCAGGTCGCACCGACGCCCAGGGCAGGCCGCGGACGGTGAGGTTCTCCCCGGCCGAGCCGTAGCCGATCGGGTGACCCTCGGCGGCGAGGGCGTCGACGACCTCCGCTGACCACAGGCACACCGCCTGCCACGGCCGCCCGTGGTGCCTGCGGGTGGCCTGCCGGTCGCCGGAGACGCCCTGGGCGGTGACGGCCGCGCGCAGGACCGGCAGCTTCGGCACGCCCCCGCGGGACAGCGACACCTGGACCACGACGCCGGAGACCGACGGGGTCCCGGCGCAGGCATCGCGACCGGCGGTCGACAGGTCGTGCCAGAGCCGGTGCACCGCGGCGACCAGGTCGACGTCGTCTGACGACACGGCAGGACCACGACGACCCGTCACGCCCTCGACCAGCAGGGGCGCCATCTCGAGGGTGCGCCGGAGGTCCTCGCGGGTCCACAGCGACGCGTCGAAGCGGCAGGCGTCGCAGTGCTCCACGAGGTGCAGACTAGGGCCGAAGTGCTTGCAGCGCAGGGCTTTCGAGCTCTACGCCGACGTCGGACTCGGCACCGGTCCGGGTGAAGCCGAGGCCCTCGTAGAAGCCCACGGCGTCGCGCGACCACACCCGCACCTGCGGGTAGCGGGCCAGCAGCGCCGTGACCAGCGCGGTCCCGTGGCCCGCCCGCTGCGAGGCCGGAGCGACGAAGAGCATCGACAGGTGCAGCACACCGCCGACGAGGCGGCCCTCGGGCGAGCGCCACGGCTCGGCGAGCAGCATCCCCACCACGGGGTCGCCGCTCACGAGCCCAAGAGCGAGCGGCTCGCGGAGCTTGGCGCGCACACGTGACTGCCGGGCCTTCGACGGCGGCAGCCCGCGGGCCCCCTGGGCCGCGACCCAGGCACCGATCATCGCCGCCTCGTCGAGCCCGGTCGCGGGTCGGACCGTCACACCCGCGCGGCGACCAGCGACGGCAGGTGCCGCTCCAGCACCGGCAGCGCGTCGGCCACGGTCACGGACCGCCCGAGCTCTCGGGTCAGCGACGTGACGCTCGCGTCGGTGATGCCGCACGCGACGATCGCGTCGTACGCCGTGAGGTCCGGGTCGCAGTTGAGCGCGAAGCCGTGCATCGTGACTCCCTGCGCCACCCGGATGCCGATGGCCGCGACCTTGCGCGCCCCGTCCAGCGTCCACACGCCGGAGCGACCCTCGACCCGGGTCGTCGCGAGGCCGAGCGCGGCGCAGGTGTCGATGAGGACCTGCTCGAGCGCGCGCACGTAGGCGACGACGTCGACCGGGTCCGCCAGCCGCGTGATCGGGTAGCCGGTCACCTGACCCGGCCCGTGCCAGGTGATCTTCCCGCCGCGGTCGACGTCGACCACCGGTGTGCCGTCGAGCGGCCGCTCCCACGCCTCCGTGCGCTTGCCCGCGGTGTAGACCGGATCGTGCTCGAGCAGCAGCACCACGTCGTCACCGCCGGCGACCACCTCGGCGTGGACCGACCGCTGCAGGTCCCACGCCTCGGCGTAGGGCAGCACTCCCAGCCGACGCATCTCCACCCCACGAGGGTACGACGCACCGCCCCTGACGAGACGTGGCGCACATCGCTCCCGACACGTGGGACGCCGAAGGGCGGGAGGACCCCGCCGTCGCTAGCGTGCCCGGCATGATCGACACCCCTGCCCGTCGCCACCGGGTCCGTCCCTACGCCGGCGCCATCGCGGTCCTGTGGCTGCTGGTGCTCGCCGTCGCGGGCCCGCTGTCGGGCAAGCTGGCAGATGTCGTCGAGAGCAGCCAGTCGGCGTTCCTGCCCGACAGCGCCGAGTCGACGTTGGCGCTCGAGGTCGAGAAGGCCCTCGCGGGAGCCGACGTCTTCCCGACCCTCGTCGTCTACGAGCGGACCAGCGGGATCACCGACGCGGACCGCGCGCGGGTCGAGCGCGACGCGGCGAGGATCGCCCGCGTCGAGGGTGTCGTCGCGGTGCTGCCCGCACAGCCAGCGAAGGACGGCCAGGCGCTGCAGGTCGTCGCGGCCGTCGACGGCACCGACGTCGAGAAGCTGCCGGTCATCGTGGGGGAGATCCGCGATGGCACCGACCCGAAAGACGGCCTCGGGGTCTGGGTGACCGGCATCGGTGGCTTCTCGGCCGACCAGTTCGAGGTCTTCTCGAGCATCGACGGGCCGCTGCTGCTCGCGACCGCCGGCGTCGTGGTGCTGATCCTGCTCCTCGTCTACCGCAGCCCCGTGCTGTGGCTGCTGCCGCTGGTCTGCGCCGGAGCTGCCTTCGCCACCTCTGCCGCGGTCATCTACGGCCTGGCGAGGGCCGATCTGCTCACCGTCGACGCCCAGAGCCAGGGCATCCTCACCGTGCTCGTCTTCGGCGCGGGCACCGACTACGCGCTGCTGCTCATCGCGCGCTACCGCGAGGAGCTCCACGAGTTCGACCGGCCCTGGGACGCGATGCGGGTGGCGCTGCGCGGCGCGGTGCCCGCGATCGTCGCGAGCGCCGCCACCGTCTGCCTCGGCCTGCTGTGCCTGCTCGCCTCCGATCTCGCGAGCAACCGCGGCCTCGGCCCGGTCGCCGCGATCGGTGTCGTCTCCGCGGCGCTCACCATGACCACCCTGCTGCCCGCGCTGCTGCTGCTGATAGGGCGCCGGGCCTTCTGGCCGCGGGTCCCGCAGGCCGACCACCTGGGCCTTACCGAGCACGGCGTCTGGGGCCGCATCAGCGAGCACGTCGGCGCCCACCCCCGCCGGGTGTCGTTGCTCAGCGCGGGCGCCCTGCTCGTGCTCGCCGCCGGTGCCACCCAGCTGCAGGCGAGCGGCATCGGGAGCTCCGACTTCTTCACCGAGCGCAACGAGTCCGTCGTCGGCCAGGAGGTCATCGAGCGCCACTACGACGCGGGCAGCGGCCGGCCGGTCACGGTCGTCGCGCCGGTCGCCCAGGCCGACGCGGTCAAGCGGGTCGTCGACGCCGACCGCGACGTCGTCGGCAGCGCCTTCGCCACGACCGACCCGACCGACCCGGCCGCCCCGCGCAACGAGCGCGACGGCCTGGTGCTGCTCAACGCGACGCTGTCGGTGTCGGGAGACGGCACCGACGCGCAGGCCGTCGTCGACCGGCTGCGCGACGAGGTCGACGAGGTCTCCCGTGACGTCCTCGTCGGCGGGTCGACGGCCATCAACCTCGACCTGCAGCGGGCCTCGCAGCGCGACAACCGCGTCATCATCCCGCTGGTGCTGCTGGTGATCCTCGTCGTGCTCGCGCTGCTGCTGCGGGCCGTCGTCGCACCGCTGATGCTCATCGGCACGGTCGTGCTGTCCTACGCCGCGACCCTCGGCGTCTGCGCGATCGTCTTCAACGAGGTCTTCGGCTTCGCGGGCGCCGACTCGTCGTTCCCGCTGTTCGCGTTCGTCTTCCTCGTCGCGCTCGGGATCGACTACAACATCTTCCTCATGTCGCGGGTGCGCGAGGAGACCGTCGAGACCGGGTCGACCCGGGCCGGTACGCTGAAGGGCCTGGCCGTCACCGGCGGCGTCATCACCAGCGCGGGGGTCGTGCTCGCCGCGACGTTCGGCGTGCTCGGCGTCCTGCCGCTGGTGCCGCTCGCCCAGCTGGGCTTCGCGGTCGCCTTCGGGGTGCTGCTCGACACGATCGTCGTGCGCAGCCTGCTCGTGCCCGCACTGACCCTGCAGCTGGACCGTCGGACCTGGTGGCCCAGCGCCCTCAGCCGAGCAGGCGAGTCGGCACCGGCTCCTCGCCCGTGACGTCGACCCGGTAGGCCGAGGCCCCGGGGCGATCCGCGACGGCCTCGTGCAGGGTCGTCCCGACGTAGTGCAGGCCGACCCCGTCGTCCGCGGCGTAGCCCGGCGCGAGCACGCCGTCGCGGACGAGCTGCTGGTAGAGCGGTCGCCGTCTCGCCTCGCTGTCGTAGTGCGGGCAGTTCGAGCCGGGGATGAGGCCGAGGCCGTCGGTCCACGGCCGCAGCTCGGGGCCGAAGCTGTCCGTCGTACCTCCGCTGTGCCAGCACAGCGAGCCCGCGCTCACCCCGAACAGCACGACACCGGCCTGCCAGGCCTCGCGCATCACGGCGTCGAGCCCGTGCAGGCGCCACAGGACCGCGAGGCCCGCGACCGAGCCACCGCCGACGTAGACCGCGTCCTGCGCGAGCAGGTGGGCGCGCAGGTCGTCGACGTTGGGCATCGGCAGGACGGCGACGTGGGAGGCGCGGATGCCGTGGCCGTAGGCCGCCCAGCAGGAGTGCCACTGCGCGATGCGCGCGACGTCGTCACCGGTCGCGGTGTAGAGCGCGCAGACCCGCGGTGCCTCCTTGCCGGTGAGGGCGAGGGCGTGCGTGACGAGCGGGCCGGGGGCGGCGCCGTAGCGCTCGGTCGGGACGAAGCCGCCGCCACCGATGGCGAGGATGTTCACGCGAGCTCCTTCAACACGGCGGTCGCCGCGCGGCGGCCGGAGACGAGCGCGCCCTGGATGGACGCGGAGTCGCGGTGGTCGCCGCAGACGAAGAGCCCGTGGTCGAGGCGGACGTCGCGCCGGAAGCGCCCCATCGGCGGGGGCATCGCGGGCAGCGCGTCCTCGACGTCGTAGCTCGCGACGTGCTCCCACCGCGACGTGTCGACGCCGTAGACACGCGCCAGGTGCGCCCGCACCTCCGGCTCGGGGACGCCCCACGCGAGCACCGAGCTCGAGACGAGGTGACGACCAGGGGCGTACGACGGAGCCGCCTGCGTGAGGACCACGCTGTTGACGGCGGGCCCGCTGCGCTCGCCGTCGAGCACCACCGCGGCTTCGGTGACGGGCGGCTCGGGGGCCAGGTGGTAGAGCGTCGTGACCCGCCGCAGCGCGGGGACGACGAGTCCGGGGACGAGGCGGGCGGCGACAGTCGCGCCGGTGGCGACGACGACCGCGCGGGCGGTCTCGCCGTCGACGCGACCGGGTGCGACGGTGTCGACGGGGCTGTCGAGCCGCACGTCGAGGCCGCGGGCGAGCTGCTCCGGGATCGCCTGCATGCCGGCCGCCGGCACCGCCTGGGTGCCGAGCGCGAAGGACCGCCAGACGAGGTCGAACAAGCGGCTCGACGTCGCGAGCTCGTCCTCGAGCAGCACCCCGGACAGGAACGGTCGGAAGAAGCGGTCGACGACGGTGTCGGACAGGCCGCGCTGCCGCAGTGCCTCGCGGGTCGTCGTCTCCGGGGCTGCCAGCAGCCGGTCGGCGGAGCCGAGCGCCGCCCGGGCCGACAGCTGCAGGATGCGGGCCTTGTCGCTGATGCTGCCGATCGGGGCGAGCGCCGTCGACGCGGCCCAGGTCGGGACGCGTCGCGGGTCGCCGACCCGGTGCAGCCGGTCGCCGACCCGGACCAGCGCGCCCGCCGCGAAGGGCCGCAGGTCCAGCGCCGGGTGGTCGAGGACGCGCCGGGCCTCGGGGTAGCCGGTGTTGTGCACCTGGAAGCCGCGATCGAGCAGCATCCCGTCGACGCGATCGGTGCGGACCCGACCACCGACGGCGTCGGCCGCCTCGCGGACCACGACCTCCACACCGTGGCGCGCGAGGTGGCGCGCGCACGCCAGGCCGGCCAGCCCGGCCCCGACGACGATGACCTCAGGCACCGGGCGACCCTATGCCTGTGGACAACTCGGCCGCCTGTCGAGGCCGCGCGCCTAGCGTCGAGGAGTGCAGGAGGTCCCGGGGTACGACGTGATGGAGCTGCTCGCCACCGGCGGGGCGGCGCGGGTGCACCGGGCCGTCCACCGGGTCACCGGCGAGGTCGTCGCGCTCAAGTGGCTGCTCCCCGGTGTGGACCCCGACCTGTTGCAGCGGGAGGCCGAGGCGCTCGCGCGGGTGAGCTCGCCCTACGTCGTGCGGCTGCGCGGGGTGCTGCTCGACGACACCGTGCTCGTCCTCGACCACGCGGTCGGCGGGACGCTCGGCCGGCTGCTCTCGCGTCGCGGCACCCTCGACCCGGGCGAGGTCGTCACCGTGCTCGTCCCGGTCGCGCTCGGCCTCGCGGCCGCGCACGCCACCGGCCTCGTCCACGGCGACGTGTCGCCCGCCACCGTGCTGCTCACCGCAGACGGGATGCCGCTGCTCGCCGACCTCGGGGCGGCCAAGGCGCCGGGGGAGCAGCGGCCCGTCGACGCCACCCCCGGCTGCCTCGCCGGCGCCCCCGTCACCCCGGCGTCCGACGTGTGGGCCCTCGGCGTGCTCGGGCTGCGGCTGCTCGGGCTGCCGCTCCCCGACCCTGCGCCCTTGCCCTCGTCGGGGCCCGCCGCGTCTCCCGCGTCTCCCGCGTCCGACGCACCGCCGGCGCTGCTCGCCGCCCTCTCCGCCGCCGTCCACCCCGACTCCGCTGCCCGGCCCACCGCCACCTCCCTCGCTCGGACGCTGCAGCAGTCCTGCACCCCGTTGCCGCTGCGGGCCGCCGGCGGGCCGCTCACCGTGCCGGCCGTTGTGCCGGCCGTTGATCCTGACGCCGCGCCGCTCATCCGTCCGGTGGTTGCGGCGTCGTGGTCGGCGCGTTCCGAGGAGCCGGTGACCCGTCCTGTCGCGGTGCCACTGCGCGACCGAGGCGCGCGCGTGCTGTCCGACCCCCTGCGCACGTCCAGGTTCAGGTCCC
This sequence comes from Mycobacteriales bacterium, assembly GCA_030697205.1. NCBI lineage: Bacteria > Bacillati > Actinomycetota > Actinomycetes > Mycobacteriales > Mycobacteriales bacterium. The sequence goes on along the minus strand of JAUYQP010000010.1, from coordinate 5,181 downwards.
GGGTCCCTGGGCGGCGGGGTCTGGTCGTGGGTGCAGCACTGACCCTCGTCGTGTTGGCCGCGGGCGCCGGGTGGGCCTGGGGTCGTGCAGCAGGTACGCCGTCGATCACTGCCCTCCCGGTCGCCGTCCCGCCGGTTGCGGTGTCGCCGACGGCCACCAGGCTCGTCACGTGGACGGCTGTCCTCGACTCCCTCGACCGTGCCCGCTCCGAGGCCTTCGCGCAGGCCGCCACCGACGGGCTGACTTCCGTGTGGGCGCCCGGTTCCGCGGGCCTCGCCGCCGACACCGCGGCGGTCCGTCGGCTCGCGGACGCGGGACGCGTCGCCACCGGGCTGCGGCACCGCGTCATCGAGCTCGAGGTTCGTCAGCAGTCTCCGGATCGTGTCGCCCTCCGCACCGTCGACGTGCTTGCACCGCACGAGGTGCGCACGATCGGCGGCACGGTGCTCGAGCAGGTCGGCGAGCGGCCGGCAGCGTCGTACGACGTGGTGCTCGTGAAGTCCAGCGGTCGCTGGTTGCTCGCCTCGGTCGCCCCTGCGTGACCGGTCGGTAACGCCGGGCGTGGACCTCCGGGATGCGACAAGGCTACCTTGTCATTGATGTCCTAGCGCCCGTCCAGGCAGGTGGTGAAGATGGCACGAAGCAAGGAGCAACTCGAGCGCGCTGTCGCGGATGCCGAGGCCTGGCTCGAGTCCCTCGACCCGGCCGCCCTCACAGCGCCAGACGCGGACGGAGAGGACCTTCGCGCGATCGGTGAGGCGATGCTGGCGGTGGCCGCCAGCGACCTGACGCTCGCCCAGCGCGTGACGGCCGCCCGGGAGCGCGGGCGTTCGTGGACGCAGATCGCTGCCGTGCTCGGGGTGAGCAAGCAGGCCGCGCGCGAGCGATTCGGCGAGCGCGGCGGACCGTCACTCAGGTGAGCCCCGGGGGAAGCTCCCGTCGACGACAACGGGAGGCGTCACTAGCTCGAACAAGCCCCTGCCCGTGGCGGAAGAGAGTCGCTGACAATGCACAATCCGCTATGATGAGCCATGGTGAGCATGAAGGCGGCCAGCCTGCTGCGCGAGGCCCGGACGGCAGCCGGCCTGTCGCAGGCGCAGCTCGCGGACAAGGCAGGCGTGACGCAGAGCGTCATCAGCGTCTACGAGGCTGGGCGCCGCCAACCGTCGGTGCCGACTCTTGCGGCACTCGTCGCGGCAACGGGCTTCGAGCTAGACCTGTCGATCGGGAGGCCACGCCGAGGCGTGCAACGTTTGACCGGACCCGTCGGCCGGCGTCTTCGGAGACGTCGAGCGGAAGTCCTGGAGGTGGCCGGTCGCCACGGAGTTCATGTCATGGGCGTCTTCGGAAGCGTCGCCCGTGGTGAGGACCGTCCCGATAGCGACGTCGACTTGCTAGTACAGCTCCCTGCCGGGATGGGGCTGTTCGCGATCGCCAAGGTCCAGAACGAGCTCGAAGAGCTGCTTGGCTCCCCGGTGGACCTCATCCCCGAGTCTGGCCTGAAGGCTGGAGTTCGCCCGGCTGTCGAGGCCGACCTGGTTCGCCTGTGAAGCGGTACGACGAACAGCGCCTCAACGACATCGATACCGCCATCGCGGCGATCCGGTCCCAAAGGCGCCCGCGGCGAACTGTCGGGCGGACTGGTCTTCGACGCCGTCCGCATTCGACTGCTGGAGATCGGCGAGGCTGTCAAAGCCGTCTCACCGTCGCTGCTCGCCTCTGAACCGGGCATTCCATGGCGGAACATCTCGGCCATGCGCGACCAACTCGCACACCGATACTTCGACACCGAGCATGCCATCGTCAGCGGGACCGTCGCCAACGACCTTGAACCCCTACTCGCAGCGGTACAACGGCTCCGAGCCCGACTCGACCCCGACAAATAGCCGGCCTTCACGCGCTCGGTCGCTTCCGCGGAAGCGAGTTGTCCCCAGCCCGGGCTATCCGGCCTTCTCAGCGGGTCGGTGGAAGCACCTCAGGCCAGGATGGCAGGCGCGGTGCCAGACTGTCTGCCGTGCCTCAACTGACTACCGATGTTCGCTCAGCCATTCGCTTCTTCGCCTTCTTCGTTGGTAACGGCACTCTCGGCATCGCCGACGTGTTCAAGGATTTCGAGGGCGACTACCGCGATTCGTTGCTCGGGTACGGGTCTGACCTCGAACGCCTCTTCGCCATCTTCACGAACGTTCTCGATGTCCGTGAGGACGGGACGGTCACCAACGAGCATGCCGCTGGACAACGGGCCGCACAGTGGTGGCGCGCACGCCTCGACCCGACGTACGTCGTCGAACCCCCTTTCGAGGACTGGGAGTGCGAACTGGTGTGAGGTAGGTGCCGCTACCTGGCTTGCCGGAAGATCCCGTCAAGGAGGACGGGCACGACGCCGCTCTGGTCGATCTCCACCGCGATGTCGACGTCCTCGCCGAACCCGCTCGCGGCGAGCTCCTGGCCGGATGCACAGGCCCGGACCGCGTCTGCGACCGAAGCGGGCGTCATCGCGTCGTACAGGGCAGCGGCCGCGGCGGCCTCGGGGGACAGCGACACGGCCGAGAGCGCAGCGATCACGGCGCCGGCACCGAGCAGGTCCTCGAGGGCGGGCCGCAACGAGCCGTCGGGCCAGCGCTCGCCGGCCGCGATCACGCTGACGGCCCGGTCCGCGCCGTAGCCCTGCGAGCGCAGCCACCGACCGACAGCCGTCGCGTTGCGCAGGCAGGCAGCGACGACCACACCGGTCGAGGCCGCGGCGATGGCCGAGCCGTTGGGGGACGGCAGGACGAGCCGCGGCGTTGCGGGTGCGCGACGGAGCGCCGCCGGTGACAGCGACCACGGCGACGCATCGGTGACCTCGCGGCGGCCGACTGCGAGGTCAGCGTCGTGGTCGCGGGCCAGCGAGGCGGCACGACCGTCGCGCCACGGCGCGGGGACGACAGCGGTGCCGCGCTCCACGAGGACCGAGACCGAGGTGCTGAACGACAGGACGTCGACCACGACGACGGCGCCGTCGCCCGCGACCCGGGCCGCGCCGACCGGTCCCCACTCGCACCGGACGAGGTACGTCTGCTGCCGCCAGTCGGAGTCCGCCACGACCCGACCGTAGAGGTCGCTACAGGACCGCGGCGAGGCCCTCGTCGAGACGCGGGTGCGACCAGGCGAAGCCGCTGGCCTCGAGGGCTGCGGGGGCGAGCCGCTGGCCGGCGAGGACACCCTCCTTGGCGAAGCCGCCCAGGCCGATCGAGAGCACCGGGCCGGGCACGGGGACGGGCAGCGTCGGGCGGTGCACGGCCTTGCCGAGCGCCTTGGTGAAGTCCTTGTTGGTCACGGGGTTGGGGGCCACGAGGTTGACCGCGCCGCGGACGTCGGCGGTGAGCAGGTGGCGGATCGCTGCGACCTCGTCGGCGAGCGTGATCCACGGGACCCACTGCCGCCCGCTGCCGAGCGGTGCGCCGAGGGCGGCCTTGAAGATGGGCAGCTGCTTGGCGAGCGCGCCGCCGTCCTTGGACAGCACGATGCCGGTGCGCAGGTGGGCCACCCGCGCCACCTTCTCGGCGGGGGCCGTCGCGGCCTCCCACTGAACGCAGGTGTCGGCGAGGAAGCCCTTGCCGCGCGGTCCGGTCTCGTCGGTGAGCCGGTCGCCGGTGTCGCCGTAGAAGCCGACCGCGCTCGCCGACAGCAGCACCCGCGGGCGCTCCGGCGCGGCCGCCATCGCGAGCGCGACCGTGGTCGTGCCGTCGACCCGGCTGGCGACGATCTCGCGCTTGCGCGCATCGGACCAGCGCTTGTCCGCAACCCCCGCGCCGGCGAGGTGCACGACCGCGTCGACGTCGGTCAGCGCGGCCGGATCGAGCTCGCGCCGGGCCGGGTCCCAGCCGATCTCGCCGGCGCCCTGAGGGGCGCGGCGAACGAGCGTGACGACCTCGTGGCCGTCAGCGCGCAGGGCGGGGACGAGGGCGCGTCCGATGAGGCCGGACGCGCCCGTGACTGCGATCTTCATGACCCCAGTCAACCGCGGGCGCCGCTGGCCCGCACCCGGGGGTTAGAGACCGAGCTCGGCGGCGAAGTCGCCCTCCTCCAGGCGCTCCTTGACCGTGACGAGGAAGCGGGCCGCGTCGGCGCCGTCGACGATGCGGTGGTCGTAGGTGAGCGCGAGGTAGACCATCGAGCGCACCGCGACGACCTCGCCGAGCGACGGGTCCTTGACCACGACGGGGCGCTTGACGACCGCGCCGGTGCCGAGGATGCCGACCTGCGGCTGGTTGATGATCGGGGTGTCGAACAGCGCCCCGCGCGACCCGGTGTTGGTCAGCGTGAAGGTCCCGCCGCCGAGCTCGTCGGGCGTCACCTTGTTGGTGCGGGTGCGCTCCGCGAGGTCGGCGATGCCGCGTGCCAGGCCACCCAGGTTGAGGTCGCCCGCGCCCTGCAGCACCGGCACGAGCAGGCCGCGGTCGGTGTCGACGGCGATGCCGAGGTGCACCCCGTCGTGGTAGGTCACCGTGCCGGCCGCGAGGTCGATGCTGGAGTTGACGACCGGGTGGGCCTTGAGGGCCTCGATCGTCGCGAGCGCGAAGAACGGCAGGAACGACAGCTTGGTGCCCTCGCGCTGCTCGAAGGCCCCCTTCGCCTGGTCGCGCAGCCGCGCGATCGCGGTGACGTCGGCCTCGACGACGGTCGTGAGCTGCGCCGACACCTGCAGCGACTCGGTCATGCGCGCAGCGATGACCTTGCGCAGCCGCGACAGCTCCTCGGTCGTGCCGCGCACCGTGGTGTGGGCCGCGGCGGCGACGGGCTGGGAGGCGTACGCCGGGGCCGGCGCGCTCGGCTGCGCAGCCGGCGCGGCCGCCGGCTGGGGCAGCGTCGGTGCCGCAGCGGCGGCGGTGTCCGCGACAGCGGGGGCGGCCGGCGCTGCGGGTGCTGCGGGTGCTGCGGCCGGGGCCGCCGGGGCGGCGGCGGGGGCTGCAGGGGCGCTGCCGCTCGTGGTCGCCGCGTCGAGGACGTCCTGCTTGCGGATGCGGCCACCGACGCCGGTGCCCTGCACGGTCGCGAGGTCGACGCCGTGCTCGGCGGCGAGCTTGCGCACGAGCGGGGTGACGTAGGCGCTCTCGGCCGAGCCGCCGGCGGGGGCCGGGGCGGCGGGGGCAGCCGGGGCAGCGACAGAGGCAGGGGCGGCGGCCGGCGGGGCGGGGG